>CAJWQD010000009.1 GCA_913045135.1 uncultured Flammeovirgaceae bacterium
GAATAGTAATTCCATTTTTTTATAAAATAAATAATTAATTGCAACATTGTTGCATTATTATTATATTTGCAAGAGTTTAATTTTAAATCACTCAATACTTTAAATTAATATTTATAAAATCATGAAAAATATTTTTCAAACAAAATCATTATTACTTGCATCTATTTTCATTTCACTACTCGCATTCATTTCCTGTAGTGATGATCCAGACGATCCAGTTATAGAAAATGAGGAGGAGGTAATCACAACTCTAACTTATACTCTAACACCAGCAGAGGGAGGGAGCGCAGTTGTATTAAGTTATGTGGACTTAGATGGTGATGGCTCAAATGAACCAACCATCACAAATGGTACATTGTCTGCTGAAACTATTTATTCCGGAGCTTTTACTTTACTCAATGAGACTGAATCTCCAGCAGAGTCAATAACAGAGGAAATCGCCGAGGAAGATAAAGATCATCAATTTTTCTTTGAAACAACAGTTACTGGCCTTACAGTTGAATATACTGATTTCGATGGTGATGGTAATCCTGTGGGATTGTCTACTTTTTTAACCACTGGTGCAGCGGGTTCTGGAAATTTAACTGTTACTTTAAAACATGAACCAGATAAGTCTGCTTCAGGCGTATCTGATGGAGATATGACAAATGCTGGTGGCGAAACAGATATTTCTGTTACCTGGGCAATAACAGTTGAATAAACTTATTTATCTCGGCGTATTTGTCTTTTACCCGTTCATTTTATTTGCTCAAAAATGTGAGCTACTAGTTTTAGGAAGGGTCCAAGAAGTTAATAGCTTGGATCCTATTCCTTTTGCTAGTATATATTTTAAGGAAGCCAAAATAGGCGTAGTTAGTGATGAAAAAGGCTTTTTTGAAATACCTCCAATTTGTCAAGGTAGCTTCCATGTAGCTGTAAGTCACATCGCCTGTAAAACAAGAGATTTTTATATTTTGGTGAATCGGGACACAACTTTGCTTTTGAAAATAGAGCAAGATAGCCAAATTATGGATGAATTAGCAATTGCTACAACAGCGATTGAAAATCCTACCACACAATCATTAATGCATGTGGATGCCTATGAAATATCACAATACTCTGATAAAAACATGGCCAATATTCTTGATAATTTAGCTGGTGTAAGTACCATCAAAAATGGCAATAATATTGCGAAACCTGTTGTCAATGGATTATATGGAGATCGGCTGATATTATTAAACAACGGAGTTGCTCAAAGTGGACAGCAGTGGGGACCCGATCATAGTCCAGAAATAGATCCATTGTCGGCAGGGAAAATTACAGTAATCAAAGGTGTAAGTGCTTTGGCTTATCAAGGAAATAATTTAGGCAGTGCGATTTTAGTCGCACCTCCTAAAATAGATTCAGAACCTCATTTACACGGCTCAGCCCGGTATTTTTTTGAAAGTAATGGTGTAGGTAACGGGTTAAATCTTAGGGTGCAAAAACACCATCAAAAATTGGCTTGGAGTTTCTCAGGCACAGCCAAAAAAAAAGGCGACAGCAGGGCAGCATCTTATTATCTAACTAACACTGGTGCGGTTGAAGGGGATTTTGCACTACAGACAGAATATAACCATAATACATCACTCAAAAGTAAGTTGTATTTCAGTTCGTTTAATGCTCATTTGGGAGTACTTAGGGGTGCACATATAGGAAATTTAGCTGATTTG
The DNA here is from genome assembly GCA_913045135.1 of uncultured Flammeovirgaceae bacterium. Classification (GTDB taxonomy): domain Bacteria; phylum Bacteroidota; class Bacteroidia; order Cytophagales; family Cyclobacteriaceae; genus UBA4465. Next base: position 1,692 of record CAJWQD010000009.1, read on the forward strand.
GAAGAGGCGCTCGTAAAAGATGAGCCATTTTATACAAAAAACCATTTTTCATATCAAATCAATGCTCCTTTTCAAAAAGTTAATCATCATTTACTTAAGTGGGAAACATCGTTTCTTTTAAATGAAGATCATAAATTTGATTTTACTCATGCTGTTCAGTGGGATTTGAGAAAAGAATTTGATGTAAGAAGGGCAGGTAGGTCTTTGAGACCAGCTATGAGTTTGGATCAGACTTCTAATTTTACAGAATTAAAATATAATGGCTATTTATCCAATAATTGGGAGGTTTCGTCAGGTTTTCAATCCAATTTGATTAATAATCTTAATGTGACCGGTACAGGTATTCTTCCTCTGATTCCTGATTATACCTCTAACAAAATCGGTCTTTTTATATTGGCTACTAAAAAAAAACAACAATTTAATTTTGAACTTGGGGGACGCTATGATTTTCTTGACCAAAGAGTAGCTACGATTACTAGAGGCATTGTGAAGGAAATTAAAAGATATCACAACAAGGTAAGCAATATTGGATTAGCGGGGGGGGTTAAATATATATTTTCAAATGGGCTGAATTTAGCCTACAATATTGGCCTAGCCTCAAGAAGCCCTGGAATCAACGAACTTTATAGCTATGGATTGCATCAAGGTGTGAGCGGCATAGAAGAGGGAGATCCTAATTTGGTAAGGGAAGACGCCTTAAAAAATACCTTATCCTTTTCTGGTAATATAAATTCTAAAATTTTATTTGAAATACTCTGTATTGATCAAGCAATAGAAAACTATATATTTTTAAATCCTCAAAATCAGTTCCGCACTACCATCAGAGGTAGTTTTCCAGTTTTTAAATATACACAGACTAGGGCTCGAATTTTGGGGTTGGACTTCACTTCTTCTTTGCTTTTAACAGAAAAAATCAATGCTTCACTTAAGGTAAGTTATTTAAAGGGGACAGATACTCAAAATAATATCCCTTTGATTTATCTCCCATCTAATAATTTGTTATTGTCTTTTAATTATCAAGTCCCAAGAGTTGGTCAGTGGAATCAAATTACTTTTGAAATCAATAACAAATATATTTTTGAACAAAAAAATATATTATCTGAGCAGGACTTTGCAAGACCACCAAAAGGTTATAATTTACTAGGAGTTAAAATTTCTGGTGAACGGCAATTGGGTGTTCATAGATTAAATACGTTTTTACGTGTTGATAATTTATTTAACGTATCCTATAGGGATTATCTTAATCGTCTTCGCTATTTTGCTGATGACTTGGGCATTAATGTAATTATAGGCTTGAATTTAAATTTTTAATACTAATAAGATGACAATAACTGGCATCAAAAAACTTCTGAAAACTAGAAATTTAAGGGTTACAGAGCTTCGTGTAGCTTTATTGGAAATCATATCAAATTTGGGTAAAGCAGTTTCTTATCAAGAGATTCAAAATTCATTAATCAAATTTGACAGAATTACGCTTTACAGAACGCTTAATGCTTTTATTGAACGAGGCATTTTGCATAAAATAATATTAGAGGATAATCAAAATTTTTATGCTCTTTGTAGCGTAGAATGCACTAAAGATAAACATCAGCATCAGCATATTCATTTTCAGTGCAATCAATGTAGAGAAGTTTCTTGTCTTGAATCAAAAGAGCCAATCGAACTTGATATCTCTAATCATCTCGTGGATGAGATTGAAATTACGGTCTCAGGATTATGCCAAGATTGTCATAATTAAAGATAAATCCCTTTTTTTATGAAACCAAATATTAGGTACGGATAATATCTCTATATTATTTCGCTCTTCATTAGCTAAGTCGCCCCAATGGTTGTCCTACGCACACTTGCAGAACATTCAATAAAATATCAAGAATAAAGTGTTATGACCTTTTGGGAATAAAAAGTCTCATTCAACAGGTTTTCTAATAATAATTATAGTTGAGTCGGTTAATAAAATTTGAACGTAATATGAAAAGAAAACCTTAGGAGTTAATCATAATTATGACCTCCAATGGTTAAACTATCAATTATTTAACTATTCAAAAGAAAATATATAATTACTATTATTCTATGACTATAAATTGCCCCATCATACCTGATGCTTCATGCGCTAGGATATGACAGTGGTACATATAAGGGAATTCATCACTAGCAAAATTTTCAAACTGCGTTATGAACCTAACTGTTGATCCGGCTAAAACCTGTACCACATCTTTGCGACCTGCTTTGTAATCTGGGGGTGCGATACCATCAATGTCTAAGATATAAAATTGTACATCATGTATGTGAAACGGATGCTCTTGATCTGAATTATTTGTAATTTCCCATATCTCTATATTATCCAATGGTATTTCTAAATTGTTTACATCATGATCATATGCGACCCCATCAATTGTCCAGTTAGGTCCGGGGCCAGCCAATATTTTTTGCCGCGTAATATCAGCTTCAGATTCACTCCAAGAGGGAAAGTTTTCTAGTGTAGAAGGAATTGTAGTAACGGCACTCGAGGTAGGTTCAGAAATTATTAGGGTAATCATATTTTCTGCATTAGTTGCTGATAGACGTCCGCCACCAGGTCCGCCACCTCCAGGTCCACCGCCTCCAGGTCCACCGCCTCCTTCTGGAGCGGTATTTTGAAGGTAAATGGTTTGGCCTTGGTAGGCAGCCAAGTCTAAAATAATTTCATATCTCTCACCATTAGTTATTTCTAATTCAGAAACGTAAACGGGGGCAGGAAGTAGTCCTCCCTCAGTACCAATAACTATTATATCTGCTCCCGTACTCAGGTTTAAAGTAAAATTTTCACCATCATCTGCATTTAATATATGAAAACGAACCATTTGAGCTGGTAACTCCAGAACTGGATCAATAGTACCATTGATTACTGGGACATCCGTTCCTCCCTGAGTTGTAAACTCATATGAATCATCAAATGCTTGATATTGAAGAATTATAGGATATTCATCCATATATAATGTCTTTGGAAGTATTGCTTGAATTGGAGATGACTCATCCCGAACTATTATCATTCCGGCCAAGCCAGCATTTACTTGCTCTCTACTGTTTCCATGTAAATGGGGATGATACCAGGAGGTAGATGCTTCATCCATAACTGTGAAGGTAGGCTGCCACGCAGAATTGGCATCAATTACAACATGAGGACCACCATCGATATTTGGAGGCACATGCATTCCGTGCCAGTGTACAGTTGTCGCCTCAGATTGATTGTTGTTGACAGTAATGTTCATTATGTCATCTTTATTCATTACCAGTAATGGGCCAAGATAGGAGCCATTAAATCCTCTAGTTGTTGTGAGATGTCCTTCATAGAATTCCGTGGACCCATAATCCATAGTTAAGTCTATATTGGTACTACTGATGATTTCAGGAAATTTTAAGGTAGTAAGTCCAGATCCATAGGGTATGTCTGAGGAATCATCCGTCAATTCTTCTTCCTCTGTTGTTTCCTCTTCCTCTGTTGTTTCCTCTTCCTCTGTTGTTTCCTCATTAATTATTTGGGGGACTTCATCTTCTTTTTCATCTCCATTACCACAAGCTGATAATAAAATGGTGAAAGATGTAATTAAACCAAATATTAAATTCTTAATGTGATTTTTCATTTTTTAGATTTACGGTTTTTGGGATGCAGTAAGTAAAATTAGAGTTGCGACAGGTTATGTAAAAAAAGTTATAATCGGGAATAATTGCAACATTTGAGTATTAAAATATAATTTTTCATTAATGAAGCATCAATAATTTATAATTTTTGTTTATTTCAAAGGTTCTGATCTATTCGTGTAGAGTTACAAAAAACTATATTTCTTACTGTAAAAAATCATCTGCTCTTCAAAATCTTTGTGCTCATGGATTTCGATATCAATAATTGTACCTGCCTCATCCATGATTGGATGTAATATAGGATTTACAAATCCGCTGTAAGGCGCTGTAGTAAATTGGGCATCACGTGCTAGAACTTCGGCATGGATTTTTTGATCTACCTTGACCCCATAACCTTCCACCAAGGCTTTTGCTGCTTCGTAATCTCCTTCAGATTTGATTCGCTGAACTTCTTTCAATAATTGCCCAAAAATTTTATGAAGAGCTTTATAATCTTTGATATTATAGTAAGTTTTATCGTTCTTTACAATTCGCTCGATGACATTTTCTTTTGCACCTTGTTTAAAAGCCCATGCCGACACCCAATAGCGATTGACCATGTGGGCCTCTTCAATATCATTTCCCAGCTCAATGCGAATCAGTTGGGTAATCAATCCATTTCTAATGTATCCGTCATAAGTAGCTTTTCCAAGAGCTCGCCAATTATCTGTTAATCCTAGTTCTTGTATTTTAGGACTAAAAGCATAATATAATCCAACTAAATCGGCTCGACCTTCTTCTATTGTTGAGTAATAGCTTTGCAGGGTCTCTTTGGGTTGTCCTATACCTTCATTGAGTTGCCCTGAGGCATGACCTACCACTTCATGGAGAGCGGTATGTAATTTATCACCTACTTCACCATAGACTTTTTCATTGTCTATCTCTTCCTGATCGAAAGCAAACTCCTCTAATCTTCCAGAACTACCCCCTCGATTATAAGCATCTGTAATGTTACCCAACGAGACTGATTTCGATCCGTATTGCTTTCGAATCCAATTGTTATTTGGCAGGTTTACCCCGATAGGAGAATTTGGAGAGGCATCACCTCCCAAACCGGCCACATGAACTGTTTTGTAAGTTATGCCGACCACATTTTTTTTCTTATGCTCTTCCATTATTGGAGAATTGTCTTCAAACCATTGTGCATGCTGAGAAAGGACCTCCATTTTTTTAGACATTTCAAAATCTTTGATTTCAATAATACTTTCAAAGGATCCTCTATAACCTTTTGGATCATTGTACACTTCAATAAAGCCATTGATCCAGTCAATATTGCCCTCTGTACTGGTTGCCCAAGCAATGCAATATTTATCCCAAATATCTAAACTTCCTGTTTTATAATAAGTAATTAATAATTCGAGTGCTTCCATTTGGGTTTTGTTTTCAGCAACCTTTACCGCTTTTTCTAGCCATCCAATTATTTGGTCAATGATTATTCCATACATCCCTCCCGATCGCCACACTCTTTCAATTAAGATTCCATTTTCGCGTATAAGCTTGGAATTAAGTCCAGCTTCAATGGGCATACCCTTCGGGCCATTATAGGTTTTTTTGTAGAAATCAATCACTTCCTGATCGGTAACATCGGGTCCGTAGAAGTTGACAGCAGAGGATAAAATATTATCTACTCCACTTTTTTTATTTACTTTCTTGGCATCCAAATCATTAAAAATCACGTTAATGATTTTTTGATCAAGTTGTGTATTTGATTTTCTTAATAATTCATCTACAAAATAACTTTTCGTAAAATCGGGCTTGATTTTGTCGTTGGAATAATGATGGTGAATCCCATTGGAAAACCAAATACGTTTTAAATAAACTTTAAAGGCAGCAAATGAGTCACTCGTTCTGTCTCCGGTATAAACTGAATTGATCTGCTCTAAGGCTTTTCTTATACTTAGGTTATGTCGATAATTTTGATCCCATATTATGTCTCTTCCTGCTAAACCTGCTTGATTGAGGTAGTAGACGAATTTTTTTTCTTTTAATGTGAGGTTCTCGAAACCTGGAATATCATATCTAATCACGCGCAAATCTGCAAATTGGTCTACCAGAGGCTTTAATTCTTTTGTTTTGCTCTGGGTAGTTTCATCATTTTGATTTGAGCAGGCACTCAGGGTCAAAGAAATTATAAAAGCATAAATAATTTGGGGAGATTTCATTGTTTCTAAATTTAATGAGCGTACACCGATAGTTTGTTCTGAGTAAAAATAAATGATTGTTTCCAAAATTTTACGACTGATGTCATAATTCGAAGGGCTAATGGGACAATTATTATTTACAATTTTTTGATTAATTTCAAATTAGGTTGATCGAGATGCTTGACAAAAAAAATGTGATTTACTAAAAAAATAGGATTAATGAAATTGAATTTCAAAGGTTTTAGATTAGCGAATCAGTTTTTCCCCGGGATAGAGACTTTTTAATTGTCCCTTTTCCTTAAAATAAACTATTCCATTTCCTTCCGGGTTTGTAATCTCTTTATCGGTTATTTCAAGGGCTTTTAGTGAGGCATGGTAGTTAGTAAAAGTGCCTGCACCGGTATACCAAATATCATTTCTATTACCTATTTCATGACAAAATTTTAAAATATTTTCATTTCTCAAAGTATCTCTGAATTCCCATGAGTGACCCCAAACATAAAAAAGAGACAGGGTTGGGCTGTTCAAAGAGATATATTCTTGCAGATAATTTAGTGCCTCATTATCATGGCAAGTCGGGTTCCATAAGTAGTGATTTTGGGGAAGTTCGAAGTTATATGAAGCTTTAACGGTGCGCGCGTTAGTCAATTGGGTAGTACTAATCACATCCGCCACATTTTCATTGGTACTACCGAAAGCATATGCCATACTTGAAATCTTATTGTTTGATAGGGCAGTTAAATTTTCAATATCAACATTGATTTCCTCTAGTATTTCCTCATCGGAAAGGCTGGCAAGTGCCTTGTGATAGGTCCCATGTACGGCAATTTCGTGATTCTTAAATATATGTTGTAAGGTGTCTGTTGATAAATAGGTTTGCAAGACCTCATTGGTTTTACCTTCATTCCAAATTGCTTTTGTACCAAGAAATCCAGAGTTTAAATGAAAGGTGCCAACAATACCATAACGATCAAATAATTGGGTCAATGCGATGTCATCAACTAAACCATCATCATAACTCATGATCAGCGCTTTATATTTTCCATTGGGGTAGGTCCAAAAAATGGAGTTATTTTTTTCAGAGCAGCCCATTTTCAGAAGACTAAGTATTAAAATTAAAATGAGAAGAGGTAAGTTTTTAGTCATAGTAAAAGAGGCTTATTTTAAAGAACAGAATTAGCAGTGACGATTAAAACTCCACGCATGGTAAGATAATGTCCTGGGAAAGTACACAAAAAGGGATAAGGCCCAGGGACGGTGGGAGCAGTAAAATAAATACTTTCAATTTCATGGGGAGCCAAAAGACTTGTATGGGCAATCACGGCCTCTGTTTCTGGGACATAGGATAGGGCGGAGCCATCCAAGCCCAATTTCGTAGCTGCAATTCCCACCTCATCTCCTTTATTCTGCGCAATCAGTAAAAAATTATGAGGCATATCATCGTTATTATTAAAAGTTAGTTTCACTTTACTTCCAGCAACAATATTGATGTTTGATCGATCAAATTTCAGGCCGGGTGCGGTACCTATTTCAATGGTTACATCAATCTTGTTAAACCATGTTTCAGGTTCCACTGTGACATGTTTCACTGATATTTTTTTTCTAATGCTCGTGGGAGTATTTTTTTCTGTAAAATTTGATTTCCCATCAGGAATCTCATTAAGCGTATAATAACCAAAATCATGTAATAATGGTTGATCCAACTTATTTAAGATGCCCGGTGTTTTGATTTCATAAATATATCCTTTTCTAAATTGATCGATTTTTAGGAGTACACTCAGTCCATCTTCACTCAAATAAATATCAGTGATATCTCGATTTTCTTTGTTTTGAACGTCACTGCCATAAAAATGATGGTATGAATAAGTGAAATCCGTTACTTTGTAGGATGAAATCATTTTTGCCTTCACTTCATTCAGGGGCTGAGTGAATGCCAAAAGAAATCCCTCCGGATGAACCTTGATTGTTTTGATTTCAAATGGAATTTTCCCTGTCCATGAAATGCGTTCTAGCGCATAGCTTGACTGGCCTGTAGAGCCCCAGCCGCGATTTGTTTGCCCAACATAAAAGGCATTGTTTTTCGGATTATTAATTATTCTCAAAACACCTGATGCAAAGCCCTCTCTAAAAGGGAAACAAACACCTTGATATACGCCATTAACTTTTTCTTGAAATACACGCATGATTTTACTATGACCTTGATCGCCTACTACCATTTGGCCCTCAAATGGTCCCATTTTATCTGAAAAAAAACTAATATCTGAGGTGGAAATCCCCATAAGGGTATGAGGAAACCAAACAGAAGGAGCCTTCACTCCTTCAACTTCATTTTGATATTCATAAAGCGATAAATTTTTAGTATCATCAATATCTTCAACTTTCAAGTTGACAGGAGATCCTTTTTCACTAGACCATCTCAAACCGGCTGGATTTCCAGAAAAATCACCCAATTCGAGATGTGTCATTCTTCCTGAACCAACCCAATCTCCTTGATTTTCGGTATAAAAAATATCACCTTCGGAGTTAACATTAAATCCTGCAGGAGATCTCAAACCAGTAGCATAAGGAGTCACTTCGCCATCTTGATTAACTTTTACCATCCAACCACGCCATTTTGAGCCACTTTCACCATGTCCTACCCAACCTAAGTTGAGCGTAACTAGCATTTGACCATCAGGTAATAAAACAGGTCCATAAGAATATTCATGATAATTACCATTTAAATCCCATTTAGTAATTGTTTTATAAATATCTGCTTGATTGTCTCCATCTTCATCTTTTAGCTGAGTAAGCTCTCCTCGCTGATTACAAAAAAAGGACCCTTCTTGATATAATAGCCCGAGTGGTTCGTGGAGGCCATGGGCAAATCTGACATATTGAGATTTGGGATTTTCTGGATTTAGGATTAACCAGATCTCACCCCTTCTTGTACTGACACCTAGCTGACTTTTATCATTAAAGGCCAATCCGCCTACTTCGAGATTGATTTCTTTTGGGATATAAATTTGATCGATTTGATAATAATCAGATTCCTTTGGTTGACTGAGTGCAAAATTATAACTGATGCAGCTGATTAGTAAAGAGCGCAGTATTGTCGAGATATTCATTTTTGAAACATTTACAATGTACTTTTATCCTACCAAAATAAGGAATAAACTATTTTATTATCTTTTTGCAAGGGATAAATGATTTCCTGGAATCCATCTATTTTGCGTATAATAGGTTGAGATTCACCCAAGTTTTTAAAATAAAAATATCCTCCAACAGAATAAAATTCCTCATTTATTTTTTCTATATAATCTGCCTTGGCAGCCCGGCTAAATAAATTACTCTCACCATTAATTGAAAGTGTTCTTTGAATACCATTGGATGATATGTTAGGTTGATATTGATCTTCAATCGTTAAATTTTGATACTTAAAGATGAAAATTGGTCTTTTTCTGTTGTCCATTCTGTATCCTGTAGGTTGAATGTCGTTGCTGATTTTTGGAGGAAAGGCAGTCATATTATTTTTCAATGGGGATGCAACAAAATGTTCATTCAATTCAACTGACATCTCTTGTGGAATTAATAGTTGATCAATGCCCCTCCCCTCCCACATTTCGGTAACATCAGCAAATCCACCTTTCCATACTTTTAATAGGCTCCCATTGGCTAAGTCATATGTATAATGAACATTTTTGGGATCACCTACAGAAATGGCATGTGTTCTTTTTTCATTTTGATAATTTACGAATCCTCTAATCATCTCAGGAGTTTGGGAAGGGTCGATTAGCAAAGTTTTTTTTGTGTTATTTAGGGGATATGGATAAAGTCCTTTTAAGGTTCTTAATTCTTGCATAGGGCCTTCATATTTTAGCCATAGCCCTTTACCCCAAGTAAAGTTGAAATAGTTTATTTGAAATGGATAACTACCTTTTTTGAGATTTATTATTCCTTTTTTTGATTCAAAATCATGTTTACCATCATGATTAATGACCTGCTTTTCATCAATGTAAAGTGCCGAACCATCATCTGATAATAGATCAAATAAATAATCTCCTTCGATAGCTACATTTAATTTACCTGAAAACTTGAATGCAATACCATCTCTCCTTTGAGATAATTTATTTACATCAATATTAGTCGTTTGACCTCTTAATTTGGGCACTAGGGTATCAAAATTAGGTAATTTGGTAATGGGCATAGGCACTTCAAAATATTGATATTCAATATTGCTTGTGTGTAAGGTATCCGTTCCGTAAAGTTTATATTTTATATTTTTGAAAGCAACGGGACCGTGGTCTCCTTGTAGCATCAACGCTGCCTTGGGTAATTCGGATTGATCTAAAATATGTGCAGCTCTGGTCGGGCCCGTTACTTCTATTTTTTTATGGATTAGTATGCCGTTATGACTGACTTCTTCAAAAATGGCATCGGTAATTTTATTGCCTAAAGAGTCAAATTTAGGGGCTTTGAATTTGATGTGAAGATGTTGCCATAGTCCTGGGGCTTTATTTACATTTTTTTTTGGGGCATGTCCCTCAAACCCTTTTTCTTTTTCTGGTTTTTGATCATCCCATCTCTCATAAATACTTCCGCAATCTTTAGAGGTAAGCTTTTCTTTTCCCCAGCTATCAAATAATTGTATTTCGTATCGACTTTGAAAATAGATACCTGAGTTAGACCCTTTAGGGATCATGAATTCAAGATCTAATTCAATGTCACCATGTTCGAATCTAGAAAAGATATGTCCTCTATTTTCAGCAGTTGGCCGGTTAATTAAAATACCTGTGCCTTCCTTGGTTTCCATATGTAATTCTTGAGTAAAGTCAGAGTGAACTTGACCTACTATGCTCCAGTTTTGACCTTCCCCTGTGAGCTCACTAATTTCTGAAAGTTTGAGAGTATGAAAAGGGAGTGAATTGGCTACAATCGATTCGTTATCATTTAAATCTTCAACTATGACAGGCTTACAACCTAATAGGGTTATTAAAAACAAGATAGCGATATTGACAAAAGTTTTTGTCATTGGTTGCATGGATGTTTTAAGTGCCTCATAGAGTAATTGTTTTTATTCAAATGTTTTTTCTAAATATAATTTTCTATTGAAACTAGGTCTAATACAACATCTAACAAATTTATAATTTTTTGAGAGCTCTAAATTGCTTTTTTTCATAAGTTGCATAAATTCTGATCTGCGTTTAGCAATAATTGACCAAATAAAGTGCTTTATACCTGAGGTTACCAATTTATTAATTTTACATCATTGTTTTGTTCTAAAATACTTAAAATCTATTACCTTGATTAGAGGTAAATTTATAATAAATCATTAGTGGGGGAATTTTTTTTTCATTGCAGTTGTCTCTTCAATATCAAAATATCATTTAACTTCTACAAATTATGAAAAATGTAAAGGTCATATCGCTAACTATTTGTATTGCATTATTCAACTTTATTGTCTCATGTGGGGATGAAGATGTATTGTCTTATTCTCTTACCGTTCAAGTTGAACCTGATGAAGGGGGTAGTGTTTCCCAAAGATCAGAAAATTTTATATCGGGAACGAGTGTAACGCTTACTGCAACAGCTAATTCGAATTATTCTTTTTCGACTTGGACAGGTTCCATAACTAGTATTTCCAATCCGCTAGATATAATTATGGATGAGGATAAATCAGTAGTTGCCGTTTTTGAATTAATAGACGATGATAAAGATGGGGTAACGGATGATCTAGATGAATGTCCAAACACAGTTGAAGGGAGCACAGTAGATGATAATGGTTGTGAAGAGGATATTACAGAAGTTGTTGCAACCGTTTGGACGGGAGATGTGATTGATTTTAGTAAGGCAGATGGTGCTGATCCTGCATTAGCTGCAAACCAAGATCGCATTACCGACAAAGTATGGATTACGCGAGACAATGAGGGAGGACAAATATATAACCGGGCCTTAGAAAATGAATCAGATAAAGATACAAGTCCACTTGGAACCACATGGTCTGAAGGAGCCCTCGAGGATTATGCTTCATTAACTTATACCTCCTTTCGAACTGCTACGGGAAAGCCAAAAGACGCAGTCGGCAAAACTTATGTAGTGCATCTCACAGAAGATAACATCTATTTGTCAGTTAAGCTAAATTCCTGGTCTCAAGGTAAGGTAGGAGGATTTAGTTACGAGCGGAGTACCGCCAGATAAGACTTTACCAAACTGAACATTAAAGAGAATAGAAAATACCGTCTACACAAGACCGTTCAGATACTTATAATTCTTAGGATGACGAGGCTGGGTATTTTATTTAAAATTTCGATTAATAAATAAGCCATCATTCTAATTCTCGCTTAATGTATTATTGTTTGAAAAGTAATTTTTGACTATGTTTTCCTATTTTTTGACTACTTAAGGCGTGATTCAAATTCATTCTCCAGTCCATAATAATCTTTATGTTCATCCATTATCGAACTCTTCCAATAATAGTATTGATAGAAAAACCCAGTGTGAGAAGGTTAATAAACAAAACTTACAGATGCTTTTTCATCACCTTTTCTATTTTGTCAAAAATTTTCAATTTCTTCTGAGGTCGTTTCATCACAATTCAATTTCAAAACTTTTTTTACTTATTAAGATGCTTTATCAAAAGTCTTGAGTATCAACAGGGGGTATAAAAGATATGATTTATTTGAGCTCAATCTATTCATAAAATTAAGCTCAATAATCAATAGCATTTATTATTGTTTTGATTTCATCATTGTCATTGAACTAATTTTATCGGTAATAATTATTTATATATTCCGGATTATTGCGGCCATAAGTGTTGATATTAAATAATATAGATACTTTTCACAATGGTCTGTAGTAAAAAGAAAAACAGAAATGATAAGTATGTTTAAATAGTGCTCATTTCTGCTTTTCTATTGAAAGCTTAATTTTTTTTAAAATAAAATGAGGTTTATTGCGTGGAGAGACTAGGCATAAAAGAAGCATTGTATTGTCCTCTTGACCATTCCAACAAAGACTCATTGTATAATTGAAAATCATTTTTCCAAGAACCATCTCCAAACATTTCATTGTACGCCTCTTGAACATTTTCACCGTCAGAAGCCCCTTGTGGCAACTTGATGTCATTGTAGGTAGTAATGATTCGCACTGTATTGGCATTTCCTCCAGAATCAAGATAAAAAACTGCCCATCTGATTTCTGGACGTACTTTAGCTAATACCTGCTTGTACCTTTCCAAATAACGCCAAAAATGTTCCTGATTGCCATTCTTCATGACTCGAGTCAAGCTTCTCATATAGCGTTGAGGCTCTGGTTTTTCAAAGTTTAAGCTCAACTCTTTCACACGACTCCAAATATAAGGTCCCTCGCCATTTTGGATATATTTGTCTACATTGTCCATCCAAAATTTATTTTGAGCTGAATTGTCCATTAAAAACCAATCAATAGATTTTCGTGGCATAATACGCTCATATCGGCCATTTTCCGCATTTGCACCACTGGTTAATTTAGCCGTAAATACAGACATTTCTTGGGTATTGTTGTATAATTTGGTTTTTTCTGCAATCGCTTTTTCGAATTTTGATATCATCCCTTTTTTGGGAGTATATTCATAAGTGATCCAATATTCTGCATCTGGATTTGATTGAGAAAACCCAAAAGAGCTTGAGAAAATTAGGGTAATGATTAGTAGAAAATTTTTCATTTGATTGTTTGATATAAATTTGATTAATTGGTTAATAATTTTCAAGTTAATATAATCTGGCAAAATTTAGATTAATAATATCTTTAAATAAGGTTTAGGAGGTTTTGATATGTTTTCCTCCATTCTTTCTGAAAAAAAGCATAAAGTAATTGATTGATAAACTTGAGATGCTCTCTTATTAATTTAACTAGTGTTGTAAAAGGGGCAAAAATTAATTCAAATATAAGACAGCACATATTTCACAATAAAGTCCTCAAAAGCATAAAATTCAGGATAAAGTCCATCTAATAAAGAAAACTTAAAATTAAATTTATGGAGTAGGTATTTGGATTTCTCTATTTATATTCTCCCATTGAGATGGGTTTGGGAAGGTTTTTTCTAAATACTTACTTGCTTCAGGACAGGGTTTCACATTTTTATTTCGGAGGTCAGCCACACAGACGAATGAAAAATTAATGGCTAAAAAGATTCTTATTTTATTAATGATACGGGAAAAATAATCGGATTGAATAAGGATTAAAGTTTTCTTCTTATTTATGAAGTTTAACATTTTATGATGTGAAAAGTAATAGCAGTAAGCGTCCACAAAACAAAAAGTATCTTCCGATCTAAACAATATCTTCCTAAGCTGGTCTATGGCCTCAGGATAAAGAAGAATCAACTTTTTGACATAGGTTTTATTAAAAATTCTAGGGCTATGCCCAACAGGAGGGGGCATTTTTTTATTAAGACCTAACTGTTTAAAGGTATTTTTTCTTGCTTTAGAGACGTGACCATCCAGATTAAAAGGATTAATTAAATAGGAATTACGGCTTATGAATCTCAATAGGCTATCAGATTCTTGATACCAAATTGGTTTTCCAGTATTATCGAATAGATCTTCTAGTGATAGCGGCGCTGTCAAAAGCATGTCATCGTTAAAATATAAAAAGTCTTCAGTTAAATTAGGAATTTTGTGCAGTACCGATTCAAAGGTACAGGAGCAAAAAGAGACTCCTTTTAATAATTCGTTGGCATTGATGACAATAATATCTGCTTTAGTTTGATCAATAAAATTTGGAATAGATCCGTGATTGGTCACTAAATATATTTTATGAATGTATTCAGAAAAGTAGAGATCTAAACTTCTTAAAGAATATTTTAATTCATTTAGGCTAGAGTCAAAACGTGCGACATTATTTGAAAAATTTTTTTTTTTGGTGTGTTGTTCTTTTTCTTTTTGCCATGCTTCATTTTCATGGTCAACCCAAGTATATACAACATCTATTTTTTTGGGCATTGTGATTACTTTTTATTTTATGATTTGATCAAGAAAAATGTCAATATAAAAAAATGAATTATACATTACATTTTCAGAAGCGATTCCTATGTAAATACAATCTACCTTTCCAGAAGATAATTAATCATAAATTATATGTGGTTAAAATATGATCATATATTTCTTTTAAACAGCTTTTATCTTAAACCATTGAGGTCATATTTCGAAACAAAATTCCAGATGATCTCGCTGGTATTTGCTTGTTCATAAGAAAGATCAAACCAAACATGATCTCCTTCAACGACCTTATAATGCTCCACTGAGGTGCCGCTGTCTCCATCATTATATGCATAGTATTCTATGAGGGTACCATTGTCAGTGATGCTATTGATCAAAGGATCTATACTCGTATGGTTGAAGGAAGTCCAATGATTCAACATATCTTCTACCGATGCATAATAATCAGTTATACCTTCATAAGGACGGTAGGAATCTGAGGTCCCGTGAAATTCAATAACTGCGGTTGGGTGCAGTGGATTGCAGTTATCTATTGTTTCTTGGTACATTAAACCAGAGACAGCACCGATTGCAGCTATTTTATCACTATTGTAGCAAGCAAGTGCAAAGGTAAAGTCAGCACCATTTGAAAAACCACAGGCATATATGCGTGAACTGTCAATATTGTAATTGATCGTTAATTTATTGATTAATGCATTGGTGAATTCAAAATCTTTTGTACTGCTTTTATTAGTTGAAGATTCCAATGCATTATTCCAATGTGAACTACCGTTTAATATAGCTCCCTGAGGATAAACAAGAATGAAGTTATTTGAATCAGCAAGATTTCTCATATCTGCATACTCCATATGACTACTTGCTGAGGAACCATTACCATGAAAATTAAGCATCAAAGGAACTTCAAATGAACCATCATAGACTTCAGGTACATATAATAGGTATTCTCTTATTAGACCATCATGGAGGATAGTATCTGCATTCATATTTGTAAATTCTGTATTTGTTTTATCTGAAGCCCCATCTTCCTTGACCTTCCCGTCATCTAATTTATCAGTTATATTCTGATCATTGTCATTATCACTACATTGGCTGAATAAAACAAGAGAATAAACTAAGCTTAATAATAAGAAGCATTTCATAGTCCTAGTAAGATATTTTTTACTCATTTTGTTGATTTTTTAGGTTGATAAAAATTTTAATACAGCAATATATAAAAACTCCTTATGCACTCAAAAGACCTTGCTTATGCAAAGGCCAGTGGATCATAAACTAGACTCGTTAAAATTAAATAGGGCCCTGTCATTTTTTTACTCAGTTAAAATTTTTTAATTGAAGACTATAATGATTTTTTTTCCGCATAAATTTTTTCGCCTATCTCAAGAATTTTATAGAATTTGTAATACAAAATTTCAGAAAATCAGGGGTAATGACAGGATAGTTTTTAGTTATTGGTTATTGAGTTACATAGAAGCTAAAAGTCGGACGCCTTCCTAATAATGGATAATTTTACCGCGGTGAAAAACTGGACCTTAAAAGGGACTATTGTAGTTTCAACTTGAGCTTTATAATCTGTTGTGAATGAACGATTGTTAATGGTTGGGCTACCGATTAAATATCCTTTTGCCATTCCTATTGTTTGATATGAAAATAATAAAGTTATGGAATTTTTATACTCATATTATTTAATTTCTTAAATAAATATGCTAAATCTTTATTATCGTTAATGGGTAATAAGCATTGATAAATGTTAATCAATTAAGACAGGTACCTTCAGCCCAGGAGACGACAATACCTTGAGCAAAACAAGAATTACTATAGGTGATTCCATTGCAGCCACATACTGGCTGATAAATTTCAATGCAAACTTCATTTGGGTTTGGAGGATTGGTCAAACATATATCTTGAGAGATTTTTTGATCCTCATCGTCACTGCATGAGCCAAGGGTTAAGAGCAAGAGGATACCCAATATTGGCGAGTATTTGATAGATTTCATAGTTCAATATATTTATATGCCAGCTGTAGAATGTTAAAGGAATAATATTTAATTTGTTCTTAACCCAATTCTTTCTATAATCTCTGTTTGTCTATTTTTTTCGAAAATTTTTATAAACAATCAAAAAGCAAAAAAAAGCATAAAAATATTGTAATAACCTTACCCTTTGTATGAGGCTTGGCTAGTTCATCCCACCCCATCCAATTAAATGAGATTGGTTGTTGTTGATAAAAAAATTATATTTAAAACAATGCTGTATATCTGAATTCCAAAAATTTCTGTCTTCAAAATTAATTCTTAAAAAAACCACTTACATTTTCTGTAAGTGGTAGGAAATTAAAGTGGAGAAGATGAGATTCGAACTCACGACCTCTTGACTGCCAGTCAAGCGCTCTAGCCAACTGAGCTACATCCCCAAATATGAAATTATCAAATATTTACGGATTACTAAAATGTAAATTTTTATGTAAAGTGTCAAACAGATTTTAAGAAATACAATTTCCATCCCAAAAGTATATAAAAATAGACAAGGAAAATATTATATAGATTTCAAATTGGATAATAAAAGGTATGGACTGTTGGAAACACGCTTATAAAATCCTCTTTACTGATAAATTCCTAACCCAAGCACCTGTAAGAAAAAAAACATCAGTTTTAGCAGAAAAAGTTTAGAGATATTTGGTTGCTAATGATTACACTTAATTAGATACACGTAATAAATTTACTACTTCGGTTCAATCTATTAATCTATTTTTATTTCTCTAGTATAAGTTCTAAACTATCTTCGAAATCTATATAACCTCTAGTTACTATCCTTACAATAGAACCTTCTTCCTTATCAATTTTACTGTGACTTATATAAAGATTAGGTTTCACAATAAGGATTGATTCTGAACTTGAATGTAAAGCATCTAAAGCCTTTATTAATGTTAGGTAGAAGTTCCTTTCATATTTAAATAAGTTCATTAGAAGAGCTATTACAATCCCTCTATAGACAAGCTTAAGAGATATTGTGAAGACCTATTAGCACAGAATTATAAGTCTATTTAGAGGAAAAGAGAGCACTTTATAGTGGCTTATAATAGGTCTACAGAAGATCCTGATTGAGAGGCTTGTGGTTTAAATCACCAATGGTCTTCTTCTTTTGACAGAAGATTTGACTACTTTAGGATCAATATTTTAATACCCACAACTTGTCATCGAATTCATCTTTGTATTTATCCAGTCCAACATTCGCTTTGTCAAGGGTTTCATATTCGAGGAGAGCTACTCTCGTAAGTTTACTCGTGCTAAAAGGTGGGATGATGAAAACATTTGACCCTGATAAAATTAATTTTTCAGCATAATCGGAAGCCAAGTCATTATCTAAAAAACTAGCCACAATTAAATAATATTTATCCAATGGCTGACTTATTTCGGATATCGCTCCAATTGCTTTTGGTGCAGATTCCAGTTCAGGGGGATCTGTCTTAACTTCAGGTTCTATGACTTGTTCAATAATGAGCTCAGGTATTATTTCTTTTTTTATCTCTTTTTTAATTTCAGCTTCAATGACTGAATCACCTAGCATTGATGCAGTCGGTTTGGGGTCCTCAGTCATGTTCAATAAAGTAATACCGATAGCACCTACAAATAACAAGATTAGCATTAAATAATTTCTCATAATGCAATGTTGAGAGGTTGAAGGTTTTACCGCTCAAAGTGTTAGCTAATTTACTATTTTTTTAAATAACCTCAAAAAATTCCTAGAGTCTCCTCAACTTAGGAGCAAAATTCACGAATCATTCAACAGTCTTGACCAAAATTTTTGTCGAATTATGATACTGGGCAGTCTTTACGTGTCCTAATTTAAAATATACGAGTCCTCACCTTAACACCTCATTAAACTTGCTCTGTAACATCTGAAAATAAGCCTCTAACTCCTTTTCATACTAGGTACTATTCTTCTTCTTTTATCCTCAAATCATTAGCTCAGTAGAGCTAATACAACCTGACCATAGATAAGTTTTAATGCTATTGTGGAGACTTATCAGTATATGATTATTTTCTTATTTAGCACAAAAGAGTATACTATATTAGAGTCCTATACGGAATTCATCGATGATATTGAATGTGAAGTATGTGGGTTACGGTTACCCACTATTTCAATATTAAACGTTTTATTAGTTTCAGACCAATTATAGTTTTAATAAATCCATATGAGTCGTAAAAAACTCTTTTGAACTATAACCAAGAGTTATCAGAATAGATTAAATATCTACTCTTAAAATGATTCGCTTATCTTTTCTATTTTCTATTCGTGGTGATCGATGTACAATCCCCTTTGAGCGATTTATTATTCCAGGGACAGTACCTTTTAATACTCCCACATGATAAGGAGATAATTCCTGAATTTTTGAGGCATCTTTAACAATTAATTCATTTTTTCCCCCCAATGCTTTTCGATTAGTGGCTTGCTCAGGTAGCCATTGGGTACCTTTCCCGTAATAAGTAGTAAATAGTCTTAATTTGTATTGATCCGTATGAAATTTAGAACAAGCGTTGTCATCTATCACTTTGAGGTGAATTGTACCTGATGACATTTTTGCCAAAAGAAGAAAATCTTTTGTCAACTGACAGATGTCAATCCAAAATAAATTTCCCTGATTGAGAAGATTTTGATCCCATTTAAGTCGGGCCTTTACAATATTTTGATCTATTTCGTAGATACTCGTATAAAACTTAATTGGTGGTAATTCTTTTTTTAATAATTGTGATAGATAGCTTGAAATCGAGGTAATTTCTGGTCTTTGCCAGCAAAACAGATTTACATCTGAAGCTAATATTTTTTTTCTGTCATCCCAAGAATGACTTATAACTTGTCTGGGATTCTTTGGTTTATTAAGGGGTATAAATGGGGGTAGTTTCATTTCTAGGCATCTTATTGAAATCTATTGACCAATTTAATTCTGCAATTTCATGGTACACGAACAATATTAAAGTAACAAAAAGTATATATAATAGATAAGACGGGGCCGCAAATTGTATTTTGGTTAACTGCATTTTATATTATAAAGGGGAATGTGATCACTCAAGCAAATCACTGAAAATTCTTGCCGTTCATTTATGAATGATTCTTTTTCTCTCATTAATGTCTACCACAAAACTAATTGATTCGAGTAATAATGCAACAATGTTGCATTATATAGATTAAACCACAGATATTATTATTTCGTAATTGTTTGGTTTTTATTAATTAAATCCCCGTAGTATTTTGAATGTTTCCATCTAATCTTACCGCTTGTTCTAAAAATTAACCATAATAGACTGACAACATGAACATTTAAAAGTTTGTCATTGGTAAATAAATAATCCAACCAATAAGTTTCAATATTTGTCAATCCTTTTACAACTTTAATTGACTCGCTTATAACAATTTATTCCAGTTATTTGCTTTTTCCCACCTGTATGCAACTACGTCACTGATCACAAAAGTAAAAATGGTTCAGACATAATTGTGGCAATGCTGTGATCCCAAACATCTGGATTTTTTTATTACAGCTATCAATAAGAACTATAAATAGTAACCAGATAGAGCTCGGGGTAGTAGTAAAATTGTGATATAACTACGCAAATACCTTTTTTACTTTTTCATAGGTCATAAGTGTGGAAATTGTTATTTTCCGATAGTTATCCAACCTCTACTTTCAGTTTTGTCTTCGATTTCCGAGATGGAATTGATAAGGATAAAAAAATCATATCTAATGAACGCCATATAACCGCTAAGAAATTTTTGTTTTTGAAAGCAATCTTTAATTTGCAACCATTTCCGTCTTATTTAAGTGGTTATTAATTAAAGTGAAAAAGATGAGATGCGAAAGCAAGACCCTTGACTGCCACTCAAGCGCATTAGCCAATTAAGCTAGAGCTCAATTTTTGGTGGCCAAAATACATTAAGTTTTTTATTTGATTACCCTTCGAAAGTATTTCGTATGTTTTTTGTAATAATCATTGTAAGTATCCTCAACGACACCTCTGCTAGAAGAAGCATGGACAAATTTGATTTTTTTATGGTCAACATAGGTGACCATACCTGTATGCCACCATTTTTCTCCTTTTTGTTTGAATTTAAAATAAACAATATCACCTGGCCTTACGCTACCCTCTCCTTTTCTATTACCCAACTTAGCTTGCTGTTGTGCTGTTCTAGGCATCTTAATACCAATTTTGGCGTAAGATTGTTGAATTAAACTAGAGCAATCAATGCCAATTTTAGAGTTTCCACCGTATTTGTAGGGTGTACCAATAAAAGATTTGGCATGTTTGGTAGCAAGAGTTATTTTATTTTGTTTTTTTTTATTTTGCCCTATTGCTTGATTTTGGGGTAATATAGTAACTGTGAAGTTCAATAAAGTGATGATGATAAGCAGATTCAAATTCATATTTCACAAAAGACTTACTTCACTAAAATACAAAACAAATCTAAATTGTCTTCATCTTCTGGAGCAAGTAAATAATCTTCATGATTTATAGATTTCACTAAAGTGTCCTCTGTCATTTTCAGTCTATTACGATTTATTCTATTAAGTAAATCATAAGGAATTCTGAGAAGAGCGGAAGGCAAACGGTTCTGGAGATCTAGAAAATCAAATCGCATAATTTGATTCACATAGATCTTATTGCGATTGTAATATTGCATCACTTTTTCATTTCCCTTAATTCCTTTAATTTCTACATTGCGAAAATATTTTAAACAGAGACTTCTTAATTCTGTGGCTGTATATTCTCTGGTATGCCAAGGATTTCTACTTAAAGTCATTTTTCTGTTGGGTGTAGTAAGGATTGTACATCCACCAGGCTTTAGTATACGATGAATTTCCTTTATGAAGAGGGTATCATTTTCAAGATGTTCAATAACTTGAAAACTTACGATACTATCAAAACTGTTGTTAGGAAAGGGAATAGGAGGAAAGTGGCCACTTTCAAAACGAAAGTGAGGATATTTCAGTTTGAGTTTTTCAATGGCAGAGTCAATTTTATCTATAGCCGTGTAGTGATTTACTAGGTCACCTAGTTCGGAGATTCCTCGGCCTTCGCCGCATCCTAATTCGAGTATATTTCCTTTGACATAGCTTTTTCCAAGCAAATAGGCTTTAAGCAGTCTTTGGTGTATAGGGTTGTCTGATGGAATTTTATCAGAAGTAATCTCTGTGGTAAAAACACTCATAATTTTTTAATAAATATGAAAAATACAGACTAATAATTCATTAAAAATTTCGGGATTTATTATTAATACTGTACTTAGGCCCAAAAATTTATATTATATTCAAAATTATTAAGAATATTGATGAAAAGTATCTTTATTTTCCTTTGTTCCATTCTTTTTTTAAGCTCAGTTTCCGGCATTGATTTATCGAGGTTAAATACTTCTTATTGGTACGATCCTACTGCCCCTTTGATTGTAAAATCCCGTGTAGCGGAAGCCTCAGGTACCATCCAAGTTTTTTTGTCGCTAACATATGATCCCTCAGAACCGATAAATACAAGATTACTATTGCAAACCAGCTACACAGATACCATCGATCAATTATTACAGATATATGAGATGGATACTTTAGATAAGAATTCGGATCATCTACTTCTTAAGCTTAGCTTAAACAATATTTTTAAAAAGTTGCTGATCATGGAATTTGAGCAGTTGGATAATTATTTTTATTATCCGATAAATCTCACCAGGGGGGGGATGAGTTTTCCTCAATTTTATCCATTAAGGGCAAATGAGCTCCCTCTTATTTCATCTTTTTCAACCTCATCTTCACTTAAATTTAGACGGGCTCATGCGCAGGATACTCTTTACTTCTTTCAGTATAAAGCTAATTTTCAACCCGCAGACCCACCAATGGGGATTGCACAGTCTGTCTCATCGGAGTTATTGATGGATTCTGTTTTTGTGAGTAGTCAGGAGGTATCATTGGTCCCTAATCATTTTTACTTCATTCAATCAGATACGCTGTCTATGGAAGGATTGACCTTATTCATGGGACCTAAGTATTACCCTAAAATGAAAATAATAGATGAACTTATTTTACCAATGACTTATTTTACTTCACGTTCAGAGTTAGAAGAAGTAAAAAATGCCAAAGACTCAAAAGTAGCATTTGAAAATTTTTGGCTTAATGCTTATACATCCTCTGAGGCTGCAGCCGCTGCCATTCGGATTTATTATAGGGCAATTCAACAAGCTAATGAATTATTCACTACCTATAAAGAAGGTTGGAAGACAGATAGGGGTATGATTTATGTTATTTTTGGTAATCCAGATAGGGTAATTAGAGAAAATAAAAAGGAAATTTGGTATTATGAAGATATTCAATTTGAATTTAAAATAATATCTAATCTATTTGCGCCTAACATGTACGTACTACTTAGAAATAAAGGATATGAAAAAATATGGATTAAAAAGATCGCCGATATTCGCAGTGCACTATGAATAAACGAATCAATGTTGCCGCTATGATTTACGGCATTAGGGCAATTATAGAGACAATTATGTCAGGGCATGATTTGGAAAAAATTTTTATTCAAAAAGGCTTGAAAGGAGACCTTATCGATGAACTGATGGAACTGGTATATAAGACTTCAGTACCAGTATCGATTGTCCCGAAAGAAAAGCTCAATGGGCTTACCCGAAAGAATCATCAAGGTACGGTTGCTTTTATTTCGCCAATAAAATACCATGACCTTTCGAACTTAGTAGCCACTACTTATGAAGAGGCTAAAGTACCTTTATTTTTGATTTTAGATCGAATTACTGACGTTAGAAACTTTGGGGCCATTGCCCGTTCGGCTGAAGCCATGGGTGTTAATGGAATTTTAATTCCTACAAAAAATGCAGCTCAAATAAATGCTGATTCTATTAAAACTTCCGCCGGGGCTTTGACTCAAATTCCAGTTGTTCGAATGAAAAATTTTATAGAGGGAATTACCTATTTACAATCAGGGGGCTGCAAAGTAATAGCTTGCACGGAAAAGGGGACTCACGAAATAAATAAGTTGGATCTCAGAGATCCTTTGGCTCTGGTTTTTGGCTCTGAGGAGGATGGGATAGATGGCGCTATTTTAAAGATTGCAGATCATCATGTTACCATTCCTTTACGTGGGAAAATGTCTTCATTAAATGTATCAGTGGCTACTTCAATAAGCCTCTATGAGGTGAACAGACAACGCTATTAAATAAAAGAATCGCCTTTCGTGGCTTTGACATCGTTCACAAAAGACTTGAATTTGGCGGCATCGTCTTTTTTACAAATTAGTAGGACATCATCGAAATCAGCTACTAAATAACCTTCTAAGTCACTTATGACCAACAGTTTTTCTTTTTTACTTTTAATGTAATTGGATTTTGAGTTATAAAGCAAAGCTGTACTCTCAATGATATTGTTATTATCATCTTTCTCTATCAATTCATGCAATACATTCCAAGAACCCAGATCAGACCAGCCAAAATCACCTAATATGGTGAAGACATTATCAGCTTTTTCCATAATGGCATAGTCAATAGATATGGATTTACAATGAGAGTAAGCTTTTTCAATAAATGAGGCCTCTTTATCGGTGCCATAATGTTTTTGGCCAGCGGCGAATAAATCTGTCAATTCTTTTTGATGTTTTTCAAAGGCCTCAATTATGGCTGCAACGGATAATATAAAAATGCCTGCATTCCAAACAAATTCACCGGTGTCAATAAATTTTTTCGCTAAATCAATATCTGGTTTTTCAATAAAAGTTTTTACTTTTTTAGCAATTGAATCTGAATGAGAATATTGAATGTAGCCATAGCCAGTTTCTGGTCGATGGGGTTTGATACCAATCGTCAAAAGTTTTTTGCTATCTGCAGCACAGTCTACTGCGTTTTGAATTACTTCAAGAAATGATTCGGGCTTAAATATGGCATGGTCTGAAGGGGTGATCACCAATAGGGCATTTGGATCTTTTTTTCGAATTTTATGTGCTGCATAAGCGATACAGGGGCCAGTATTTCTCTTGCTTGGCTCCAATAATATTTGGTCTGAGGGTAAGTCGGGTATTTGTAAAGAAATAAGATCTTTATACATTAAATTTGAAACAATCCATATTTGATCTTTAGTTACATACTTTAAAAAGCGATCATACGTCATTTGTAACAACGACCTTCCAGTATTTAAAATGTCTAAAAATTGCTTTGGTTTTTTATTGCGACTGTAGGGCCAAAAGCGAGTTCCCGTCCCACCAGCCATGATCACAATATTTATTTTTTCATCCATGTTAATTATTCTTTTCGATCAGTTCTCTTTTCACTAAATTTGATGAGTGTTTGTGGGTAGAGAGTAAGAATGGCTCAAACCTTCAATTGATATTTCTTTTTTGTTTGAATAATTATATTTCAAGTGTAAATTAAGTATTCTAGTAATTTTTTACAGCTTAACCAGCCAAAAGATTAAAAAATGATCGAAATAGCAAATACGTCAATTTTAAAAACTGATTTAAAAAGAGTTTTTGGATATGACGAATTTAGAGACAATCAAGAAAAAATTATTCATAATATTTTAGCCGGTAAAAACACTTTTGTGATTATGCCTACTGGAGCAGGTAAGTCTTTGTGTTACCAATTACCCGCCATTATCAGTGAAGGAACAACCATTGTAATATCACCTTTGATTGCTTTGATGAAGAATCAGGTAGATCAAATGGTGTCTTTAGGAGTCAGTGCAAAGTTTCTTAACTCCACACTAACTAAAACAGAGATAAAAAAAGTAAAAAAAGAGGTCATTTCTGGAGAAGTCAAATTACTATATGTAGCCCCTGAATCCTTAATAAAACATGAAAATATTGATTTTTTAAACCAGGCCAATATTGCTTTTGTGGCCATTGATGAAGTGCATTGTATTTCTGAATGGGGGCATGATTTTAGACCTGAGTATAGGAGAATTCGGGCTATTGTTTCTCAAATAGGGGAAATGCCTATTATGGCGCTGACAGCAACGGCTACTCCAAAGGTTCAATTGGACATAATGAAAAATTTAAATATGGAAGGGGCAAACCTTTTCAAGTCCTCTTTTAATAGGCCTAATCTTCAATATGAGGTGAAGCCCAAGCAACAAGCGAAGAAAATACTGATTAAATTTGTTAAAGAGCAGTATGGTAAGTCTGGTATCATCTATTGTTTGAGTAGAAAAAAGGTTGAAGAAATTGCTGAATTATTAAAAGTCAATGGCGTTAATGCTGCTCCTTATCATGCGGGTATGGAAAGTCATCAGCGTATTGCAAATCAAGATGGCTTTCTTAATGAAGAAATAGATGTAATCGTTGCTACCATTGCTTTTGGGATGGGGATAGATAAGCCAGATGTCCGTTTTGTCATTCATTATGACGCACCTAAATCTATCGAAGGGTATTATCAAGAGACAGGAAGGGCTGGTAGAGATGGTATTAAAAGTACATGTCTGATGCTCTACAGCTATAATGATGTCCTCAAGCTTGAGAAATTCCAAAAAGATAAACCAGTTGCTGAACGTGAGAATTCAAAATTATTATTGGAGGAGATCGCTTATTATGCGGAGTCCTCAGTATGCAGAAGGACTCAGTTATTGCATTATTTTGGTGAAAAATATGGCCAAGATAAATGTGGAATGTGTGATAATTGTCAATATCCAAAAGAGCAATTTGAAGGAGCAGAATATTTAAAAATTGTTATCAATGCAGTACTCAATACCCAAGAGCGATTCGAAATTAATCACATCGTTAACTTTATTTTAGGTAAAAAAAATCAGCATATCAAAAGTTGTGGTCATGATCAATTGCCAGGATTTGGATCAGGTACCGAGGAACAAGATCTCTTTTGGAAAGCTGTCCTGAGACAAGCCTTATTCAATCAATTATTGTTTAAAGATATTGATACACCAGGTATATTTAGGGTAGCATCTAAGGGTAAAAAATACCTTGAAAAAAGTTATTCTATTAAACTTACTCGAGATCATGAATATCAGACAGATGGTGAAGAAGAGGAAATAGAGAAATTAAAACCTAACCCTCAATCTTATGATACTACATTATTTAATCTATTGAAGGGATTACGAAAAGCTGTAGCAAGGCAAAAATCTTTACCTCCTTATGTCATTTTTCAGGAACCTGCATTAGAAGAAATGGCAACTTTTTATCCCTCTACTATCGAGAACTTAAGGATGATTATCGGTGTGGGAGAGAGTAAGGCTAGAAAATTTGGTAAGCCTTTTTTAGATTTGATCAATCGATATGTGAATGATAATGATATTATGACGGCTTCCGATATTTTGATAAAATCTTCAGGAATTAAGTCTAGGAATAAGATCAGTATTATTAATCAAATTGACAAAAAATATGATTTGGAGGATATAGCATCCCTTTTAGGGATGACATATGAAATGCTTATAACGGAAATTGAGAATATTAGCGATTCAGGAACCAAATTGAATCTCAACTATTATTTAGACCATCTTTTGGATGATGAACGTCAAGACGATATTATTGATTATTTTCTAGGATCGGAGTCTGGTGATTTGGATCAAGCCATCATTGATTTGGAGGAGGATTATTCTGAGGATGAGATACGTTTAATGCGTATAAAATTCATGTCCGAATACGCACATTGACTGAAGATTTAGGCCGCATAGCATATTACAAATAAATTTAAGAATGAAAATATTGATACTAGGTTCGGGAGGTAGAGAGCATGCTTTGGCATGGAAGATAAATCAAAGTGACTTATGCGATAAACTTTTTGTGACACCGGGTAATGGAGGAACTGCTGAAATTGCAACTAACTTATCATTGGGGGTGAACGATAAACCAGGGATATCGGATGCGCTTTTGCATCTAGGCATTGACCTATTAGTGATTGGGCCAGAAGATCCTTTGGTAAATGGGATGGTAGATTTTTTAAAAAAAGAGCCCAAGCTAAGGGATTTATTAATTATTGGTCCGAGTGCTGCGGGGGCATTGCTTGAGGGGAGTAAGAATTTTGCCAAAAAGTTTATGTTGAAGTATGGGATTCCTACCGCTGCTTCGGAAATATTTACCAAGGCAGACTTAGCGGCCGGTAAACAGTTTCTAGCAAGTCTTACCCCACCCTATGTACTTAAAGCAGATGGTTTGGCAGGAGGTAAAGGTGTAATCATCACTAAGGATCTTCATGAAGCTGAAGAAAGCCTAGAAAAACTTTTGAGTGGTCAGTTTGGAGCGGCGAGTGAAAATGTTTTGATAGAAGAATTTCTGGATGGTATTGAGTTGTCTTTATTTGTTTTGACAGATGGAGATACTTATATCATTCTACCTGAGGCAAAAGATTACAAAAGAATAAGTGAAGGAGATACAGGACCGAATACAGGAGGTATGGGGGCCGTATCACCGGTTTCTTTTGCAGATGCACATTTTATGAAAAAGGTGGAAGATAAAATTGTTGCTCCAACTATTGAAGGGATTAAATCCGAAGGATTTGATTACAATGGTTTTGTGTTTTTTGGTTTAATTAAAATCGATGACGAACCTATGGTAATTGAATATAATGTTCGAATGGGTGATCCTGAAACTCAAGTAGTTATGCCAAGGATAAAATCAGACATTGTACCGTTATTGGTGGCAACTGCTCAGGGGAAGTTATCCGATGTCTCTGTAACTTTTGAAAAAAATGCAGTGGCTACGGTTGTGTTGGTCTCGGCAGGTTACCCTGGACCTTATGAATCAGGAGAAAGGATTATAATAGCATCCAAAGAGGATAAAAATATGATTCCGTTTCATGCCGGAACTATTCAAAAAGATGATACTTTACTTACCGATGGTGGGCGTGTATTAGCCATCACTGGATTGGGTAATCAATTAAGGGAGGCTTTGACCAATAGTTATGAGGGTGTCGTGTCTGTAAAGTGGAGAGGCATGAATTACAGAAAGGATATCGGGTTTGATTTAACAAAATCATTTTGAATGGATTAAATTTAGAATGGCTATTTGAGATTTATTCTGAGAATTTGAAATTAAAAAAAATGATGAGGATTTTTTGTTTATCTATTTTGTTCGCCATTTTAGGTTGTGATAGCGATCGAATTTTCGAAGAGTATATTGATTTGAAAGGGATCTGGCCTCAACAATCAAGTCAGTTATTTGAGTTTGATATTATAGATTCTGAAATACCGTATCATATCACAGGAATGGTAAGAAATAAAAACAGTTATGCCTTTAACAATTTGTATGTTAAATATGAGCTGTTTTATGAAGACAGTCTGATCAAAACAGGTTTAACTGAGGTTATTTTGTTTGAACCCAAAACCGGGAAGCCTTTGGGTACAGGTATGGGGAGTACCTTTGATCGCAATTTTGATTTTATCAAATCGTATACTTTTGAAGCTTCTGGGCATTATAGGATGAAGATAACACAATTTATGCGATTAGATACGCTGCAGGATATTGATCAAATTGGTGTGAGGGTAGCGGCTGTTGCTCAACCATAATTCAGGGAATAAATTGCTTTATTTTAATTGAGTATTTATTTAAGATTTCCAAGATTCACGGCTATGAAATGCGATATTTATTCAATTTATGCATTTGGGCCATTAAAATAGCATATTTGTAGGTAATTACTATCTCAAAGAAAGATAGATGATTAAGATAGTTTAATCAATTAATCCATTGGCCTCTGTTTTTGGAATCACATTTGATCAATTATAAATATCCTAATTTTTTCATCAATCATTAACTTAATCATATCTTTTATATAAGAATTTTGTTATTAATGTTTAATTTAAAAAACATTGACGCTATTTTTGCCATTCATTTATTCTTTTCCATGTACGAGAGTTTGAAAGTTATTGGTTTATCTCATGATTCATCGCCCATTGCGATCAGAGAGCTAGTGACTTTTTCCGAAAATGAAAACAGAAATTTTCTAGACAGAATGCGCGAAGTTTTCAACTTGGATGAAGCTTTTATTCTTTCAACTTGTAATCGTACTGAGATCTATTATATTTCAGACATAGATTTGTCTAATCCAATTTTAAACTTATTGAAATTTGAAAAAGGTATTGATTATGGCATTGATTCCTATTTTTGGAAAAAAGAGAATTTATCGGCTTTACGACATTTATTTAGAGTAGCCCTAGGGCTAGAAGCTAAGGTTCTGGGAGATATTCAAATTTCCAATCAAGTAAAAAAGGCTTATCAATGTTCTGCTGATCAGCATCTTTCTGGCCCATTTTTTCACCGGGTCATGCACACTATTTTTTTTGCAAATAAAAGAGTTGTTCAAGAGACTGTTTTTAGAGACGGTGCCGCCTCTGTATCATATGCTTGCGTAGGTTTAGTGCAGCAGTTCATTCAAAATTTCTCAGATCCCAAAATTTTGATTTTAGGATTAGGTGAAATCGGACGAGACGTCATGGATAATATGGAGGATTTGAGTGCCTCAATTACCTTGGTAAATCGAAGTGCTCATATTACCCAAGTACTGGCTCAGCAGTATGGTTATGAGGTACTTCCTTATGATGACCTGCTCTCAAAACTAACCGAATTTGATGTTATCATATCTTCGGCCCAAGTACCAGAGCCTATAATCATGAAGAATCACATTACAAGACAATTATTGTCTCAAAAACTATTTATTGACCTAGCTGTTCCCAGGAGTATAGATTCTGAACTGGATACTATAGATGGAGTTATATTGTACAATATTGATCAAATAGAAGAACAAACTTCAGGTATAATTGAGCGTAGAAGAGTAGCCATAACAGAAGTTGAGCAGATTTTAAATGAGACGATTGAGGAATTGAAAAATTGGTCTTTGGAAATGGAGCTATCTCCAACCATTAAAAAACTGAAAAAAACTTTAGAAGAGATAAGAAAAGAGGAAATTTCCCGATATATGGGTAAGACAACAGAAGTTGAGCAAGATTTAATTGATAAAGTTACCAAAAGCATTGTTCAAAAAGTAATCAAACTTCCCGTGCTTCAGTTGAAGGCCGCTTGCAAAAGGGGGGAAGCCGAAACATTGGTAGAGGTGCTCAATGATCTATTTAACCTCGAAAAAGATGAATTAATTTCTAAAGACTAACATTTGATTGTCAGACTCGACATTCGTTATATTTTTACTCTTTTTGTCGCATTTCTTTTTCATATTGGATTTTCCCAAGTTCCGTACAGCCTAATAAAAAAAGAAGGCTATTATGGGCTAAAAGATGATGAAGGGACTATTGTTATTGCCCCCGTATACGATCAAATTGGGTGGTCAAATGGGGATTTTGAGTTGGTGGATAACCTGATTGGCTATTCCTATCGTGGAAAGTGGGGTTTATTAAATATTAAAAACAAAAAAACCTCTCCAGCTATTTATTATAAATTGTCGGTGATTGAAGGAGGAAATATTCTCGCTTCCATCAAGGGAAATTTAAGTAATCAATTATTTTACGGCATTATTGATTCAAAAGGGTCTATCAAGATTAGTTGCAACTATTTTTCAATTAAGCCTGTATCTACAGGTTATTTAACTTCAACTTATGACTATGGAGTTATAAAAAAGGGATTTTACGACAAGGATTTTAATGTAATTTTATCACCCATAAACAAAGAAATAAAAGTTGTTAATAAACGTGTGATAATGGCTCAAAATTTTTTAAATAAATGGTCTTTATTTCGAATAGACGGAATAGACAGTCCATTCCAAAATTATGATCAATTTGCAATTATTGCTGACGGGATCACTGTGGAAAAAGGGGGTAAATATGGGCTATTAGATTTAGGGGGAGAGTCTGTACTGCTCGAAACTGAATACAAACAAATAAGTGGAGAAAAAGAAGTACTCAATTTTCCCTTATGGGAGGTAAGAAATTTTAATTTAAAAGAGGTAATCAAAGTAAAAGCAGATTCTCTTGGATTCGATACTGATACTCTTATGGCTTATTTTAATGGGAGCAAAGAACGGTTGGTTGACCCAAACTCAAATGAGTTTATAAGAGGTGATCAAAAGTCATATGCTCAAACAGATGGTTTTATTTTGACTCATCTCCAGCGATCGAATACTTGGTCAGTTATCAATCCTGAAGGGGATCTGATTATTTTTGGAAAAGATTCAATTTGTTATGACCCCCCTTTTTTTTACATTTTTTTGAAGGGGAAATGGGAGATTTATAATCAATTTGGCTCACAGGTTTCAGATAAAGCTTATCAGAACATTTCTACTCAGTTATTTTCGATGATTCCGGTTAAAAATCATCATTTTTGGGGCTTTTTAGATTTTAAAGGGGATGAAATAGTTTCTTTAAAATATGATTCGATAGGAAAAGGTTACAATAATAAAATAGCTATTAATTATTTAGGTAAATGGGGAGTGATAAATCTTTTTGAACATTGGACTGTACCTCCTATATTTGATGAAATAGCTATTGGTGCATATGGTATAATTACTAAGAGCAAAAAAACGACTTCACTCCTTAGTTTCGAAGGTGATGTCTTGTATGAGATTATTGGAGATATCTTTGATCATGGTTCCTATTTAGAAATAAGAACTATAACTAAACAAAAGGGTATCATATCTCTTCAAGGGGACATTGTTTTAGATCCATTTTACGATGCAGTTGGCAAAGTAGGTAATCTTTTTTGGGCAAAAGACAGTCTTGGCACAGTACTTTTAGATAAATCAGGGGAATACCTCATCCCACCAGAGAATGGTATCAGTGAAGTGCTTAATTATTGTGCAGAGCTTTATATGATAAAAAAAGATGGGAAGTATGGTTTTATTAATGAAAATGGCAATCTATGGATAGCCAATCGTTATGATAGTTTACTTTGCTTCTCTGATCAGCGCTGTGGCTATAAATTAGGGGATAAATGGGGATTTATAGATAAGCAAGAGAGATTAATTGTTCAGCCGATATATGACCAAGTATTCTCATATAAGGAAGGTGTGGCGGTCATAATGCAAAAAGGAAAATTTGGTCTAATAGATCCCGCCGGTAAGCTCATTCTTTCATTAAAATATGTAAGTATTGATCCTTCGCTTGGTAATTATATACTTAAAAATGTCAATGGAGATATTGGAATTGCAAATGCTTCAGGAGATATGATGTTGAGGACCAATTATGAAGATATCATCCCCATTGGGGGAGAATTATTGGTTGTCAACCAAGACGATAGGGTCGGATTAATGAATTATGGAGGCTATATGAAACTGGACTTAAAATATGCTTCAATAGAAAGAAAAAATCAATATATAATAATAAGGCATTTACCTAACGAATAATGATGATTTCTCCGGATCTAGATAATATTTTTGTATCATTTCCGATATGTCTCTAGGACAAATGGTATCTATGGTCTTTAAATAATTTGTTAAAAATTGTATGGTTATATCATTCACAAAAAGTAGGGTATACATAGAGGCAACATCTAAGATAGAATTCATAGAGCTGAGAAATTTTCCTTTAAGGAAATTTTTGAGCATGTCAACTTCTGCTGAAGAGGGAAATTTTTGAGCAAGTTCAGTTATGATTTTGTGAATGGCTTCTAGCGAATGTTCAGCATTATCATTTTTTATTTCTGTTGAGATTATCCAATAAGAAGCATGCTGAGCGTGTGTAAAGGATGAATAAACTCCATAAGTTAATCCCTTTTCTTCTCTTAATTTTTTCATGAGGCGGGATCCAAAAAACCCACCTAAAAGTTTGTTGGCTATTGTTAATTTATGAATTTCTGGATGTCCTCTTTGGATAGTTTGGGCACCTAATCTGAGCGAGGCCTGCACACTATTTGAGCGTTCGATGGTTTGGTGATCGTAGTTTGGGCGGATTTTGAAATGAGGTATTTGTTGGCTATTCTTATTTATAATATCTAAAAGTAGCGCTGTTTTCTCGATAATATTTTGATCAATATCTCCACAAAGTACCACTTTGGGGTCTTTCTGGAATTGTAATTGAAAAAATTCTTTAATTTCAAAAAGAGATCTCTCATTGATCTCTTCCTCTTTTAAAGAGCGACCATAAGGATGACTTCTGCCAAATAGTAATTGCTTAAAGTATGAAGAAGCAAAATAGTTATTTTTTGCAAGTTGCATCTTTATTTGTTTCGTTTTTAAATTCTTAATCACCTCAAACTCATATGTAGGAAAGGAGGGTGTCAAAAGTATTTCTTGAAGTAAGGCAAGACTTGAGTAAATATGTTTTTGAACGGCAAAAAGACGAATACGAGAGTCATCAACTGTAGTTTGAATTTCTATGTGAGCACCCATATATTCAAAGGCCAACGCTATTTCTTCCCCATTTTTTGAAGTAGTCCCCTCTAGGAGCATTTTACCTGTCAAAAAAGCAATACCAGGATTTTTTTCAAACCAGCTACCACTGCGGAAAATAATTTCTATTGAGCAAATGGGATGTTGTTTGTTTGGAATTATAAGACCATCAATAAGACCATTCAATATAACTTTACGGTAGTTTCTAAAATTAAAATCTTTTACAGGAAAAGATGCAGGCGCAAGAGTCCGATCCATTATGAAGAAATGTCGAGGGGTTCATTATTATTGAAATTGAATAAGAAAGAGAATCTGAGTGTATCTCCTAGCGGATTGTTCTGGTCTTTCGGAATTAAATAAGATAAGTCGAGGCCAAAGGTCGAATATCGTACCCCAAAGCCTACAGTAAAATATTTTCTGGCTCCTTTATTTTCATGTTCATAAAAATAACCTACTCTGGCAGCTACTATTTTTCCGTACCAGTATTCAGTACCTACTGAAAAAGTGAGTTCTTGCATTTCTTCACTGAAACCGCGGGGGGCATCATTGAAGGAACCAAATGTACCACTGATGAATGGACGGTTGGGATCTTTACCTGATGAGATGGTGGGATTACCATTAAGGTCTGCAATTATAACTCCATTGTCATCTCTTTCATAAATAGGAGGTGAAGGCACTAATAATTTATTTATATCAAAGATAAAAGTGAAAGAGTTGAATTCATCTAACTTCATTTTTAGTGCGGTTCCAATCCTGAGGTTGGCGGGGATAAAATCTTCAAATTCTTCACTCGTATAACTGATTTTTTGACCTAAATTAGAGATGTGAGCACCGAAGGACAGGTCAGTATCTAAACCACTTATATTCAGTGGTTTAATGTAATAAAATCCTAAATCAAAAGCAAGGCTTTTGCCTGCATTTGCACTAGGAGCTCCGGTACTATTTCCTAATAAATTAGACCAAATGTATCTGATGCTTAGTCCTCCGCTGAGATTTTTGGTTAATTTTCTTGAGTAAGTGGCATCAAAAGACAGTTCACGGGGATTTTCAATGCCAATGGGTAATCCTGTGACATCAGTGAGTTGAATTTCTCCTAGATCAAAATATCTCATACTAATGCCAAACGTTTGAATTTGATCAATCCTTTTATAGTAAGTGAGATAATTAAGAGACATATCGTCTACAATATTTCCTAACCATGGCGAATACGAAAAAGATAGACCTGAGTTAAAATCGATAAAAGCAAGTTTTGCATTGTTCCAATGAATACTCTGGGCATCTGGGCTTGTTGCTACACCGGCATCACCTAAGGCAGATCCTCTGCTGTCTGGAGCAAAGCTTACAAATGGAACGGCAATTGAAATGGGATTATCTCCCTCTTGACCGGTAACACGAATTTGTCCTTTTGTTAAAAAATGGATCCAAATTATGGAAATGGAATATAAAAAGACTTTCATGGTTTGCATTATCTTTAGTAAATTTAGTTCAATTATTTATTATTAAACGCTCAATTGCAGATCCTTTTGCTTGATCTTGTGTACTTGAAACTTCTATCCGGAACAAATAAATTCCTTTTCTAAATCTGCCAGGAGGAAAAGCCAAATATAGGTCATCAACTTTTTTAGGGCTGTCATCAATTTTATATAACTCTTTGCTGATGATATTTCCTCGGGTGTCATATATACAGAGGTTGATGTCTAAAGCCTCTCCTATTCGATCATGCTCAAATGTGAAAGTAGTACCATCGACAGCTGGATTAGGGTAGTTCATCACATTATAGAGCGATAATTTAGGCTCGTTTGAAACTATGAAGTTAACGGATTGAGTGGAGGTGTTATTGTGTAAGTCCGATATTTTCAGAGTCGCTGTATGATTCCCAACAGACAGGTTTCTCAACGGGAAAGTGATGCTTCCTGATTTGTAAGTATCTAGATCAGCCACATAATAATTATTTAAAATATAGAGGCTTCCATCTTCCATGGTTAAGGTGATGTCTTGATTGATACCGATGCCTGATGAATTGATACCACTGTCGTCTGCCGTTTTAGCAATGAACAGTATGTTCTCACCTACTATGTCTCCTGCATTGAATGAGTCATCATTGATATAAAGATTTATTTCTGGTCGGTCATTGTCTACGGTGGCATTTTCTGCCGTATTACCCATGACAAAATCTTTAAAAAAGCCAGTCGCATCACTTTCAAGCTCATTATTTTGGGCATATAAAATAATTTTTCCAGACTCGAATCGATAACTTATGTTTTTGGGAACTATAAATTCAATCCAAAAATGGCCATTAGAAACTGTTGCTTGGCCTTCAAAAATTTTATTTTCTCTTACTGTATATGCAAACTTAGCATTTTCTTGACCCAAAGTCTCTTTTTCGGTAATTCGATCATAAACGGAAACATTTACACTTCCGTTGAAATCTTGAAGAAACATGCTGTCGATCGATAGTATTGATCCATTCAATCTTATTTTTTCGAGTGCACTTAATGTATCGGTACCTAGATCCAAAATATTTAATCCGTTGATGCTATCAATGATAATTTTATTTTTTGGATATTGAAGCTGCAGCATGGGGTCTCCCAATAATGAAAAATTTCGATTATTCACATCAGAAACACTCTCATTTTTGGTAAATCTCATGATATCTCCTAACCTTAAGAAAGATCCATTTTCAGTTTTGAATAAATTTCTATGAAATGCCTGATTGACCAATTTATTAGAAGAAGCATAAACGGGCCGAGTGGTGGTTAAAAGGGCAATGGCCCCACCATTTTCATTGAGTAATAGCTTTTCGGCACCTGAAGTATTAATTGATGGATCATCATATCTACCAAATTCACAGGTGGCCGTTAAGAACAGAGGTAAATGAAAACGATTATTTAAATCATTAATTAGTGTTGCATCCATGATATTTTCAATGGCCCATTGATTTTCATTTCCATGACCCAGATAATCTACAACAAAAGTACCTTCCTCGAGTGCGTTGATAAGCGCTTCTCTTGTGAGCAGAGCAGATTCTCGAGTCGCCAAAACCTCTTGGGGTAATGCATCTACGTACAATTTGTTTAACCGGGTTTGCGGTTGAAAATTGTTAAAATAATCGGCAAGCTCTTCAGCAGCTTGTTGATGTAAATTGGCATCTCCATCATCAACCACATAGGTAATGCTATTTTTCCAAGACCCATACATTCTCTCATGAGAGGCATAACGGATAATTTTATCGGTAATATTCTTTGCTTCCTCTTTTGTCTTTACTGGAAGTCTTCCGATGCCAATTTCTAAACTATGATTTCCTTCTCCATTTTCAATCCAAAGACCCTCCTCATCTTCCAAAAAGCCAAAATAATCATCTGAGGAATAACTAGTGATGGGGTTGATGGAATTTCTGGATTCATAAACAGGGACAAAGTTTGTGTTATTGGGTATTCGATCTTTGTAGTCAAAAGAACAATCTCCCATGAGTAACACATAGCGAAAACTCTCATTGAGACTTCGATAAAACCTGATTGCATCCCTCAAGGCTGTTATATCTTGCATTCCTGATGAAAATTCATTGTAAATCTGGTAAGTTGTTACCACATCAACATCTAAATGATCATGCGTTGAATGAAAATGGGCAATTCGATTTGCAGATGCTATAAATTCAGGATGGGTAATGATGAGTCCGTCCCTTGGATTTAGGCCGGAGATGTTTTGGTTTGAAATTGGATGAAAGGGGATGGGTTGGAGCAAGTTTTGCTTTGAAAATGCCACAAAGCGTTGATGGTCATAATTTAAGGTCGTATACTTATGACTGTTTCCAACTGATTTTAGGGGTAAACTTTCTACTAAATGGCGCGTGATGTCCCAAACTTCTATTTCCTTTTCGCTGATGACTTCATAGGTGATTGTATCTTCTTTCAATAAGGGATTTGAAAATAGTATTAAGTCATTGTGAAGGACCAAATTGCTGGCATAAGTCAGGACTATCTGGTCTAGATAGCCAATAAGTACATCATAGCCTGAAACCACAGGGAGTTTTAGGGAGATTGTTGTTACGGCATCATTAGCCAAAAATTTGAAGAGTTTATTTTGTATATCGCCTTTTAAATCATAAGTAGAATTTGATTCAGTATTAATGCCATCATAATTAATGAGTCCTAATAAGGTTTCATTTTCATAGATTTCAAAGGCACCTGCTAAATCACTTCTGCCGACGACTTTTATGAAGGCCTTAATGCTGTCTAAGGCGCCCTCGGTTTGAAAATTATAACTTCTACTTTCTCCTGCCCTAAAATAATTCTCAAACCAATCTCTACCTGAATTACTTAATAGGTTTACCTCATCTAATTCATGCACTTGACGTGCCATATAGGAAGAATTAATAATATTTCTTAGATTGTAAATAGGTGCTTCTTTTACCCTAGCTCCTTCTGAACCTTCTGCGGTGATAAAGTAATAAGCAGTATCAGAAAAAATATTTTTTTCAAATTGCCAAAGGTCATCTGTCCAAGTCCAATTATTTGGTCCATTCGCATAAAATAGTATAAAGTCGTTGTCATCGAAAATCCCATCATCAAGACCATAACCTTTGAGCCTATTTTCAATTAGTCCTCGGGGTCTCTCCTCAGAATTCGCTTGTGGAAGCATCCCTATTCCATTACCAAAAACTTTAATTGTATTAGGTTGGCTATAATCAATTCCAATTTCATTAAGAAAGTTCTTATCAATTTTGTAGATTCCCTCCTTGGTAACTCCAATTTTATACCAATACCCCTGATCAAATAAAGTGGTTTGTCCTTTTGATACTAATGGAATAAAAATAAGAAAGGTATAAAATAATTTCACTTTTGTATGTAACGATTTTAAATCAATAAAATTATTTATTAGCCCAAAATTCTATGTACTGCAGGTATATTTGATAGGAAGGAAAGAATAATGTAAATAGGTATGGAATAGGGTAAAAAATTTAGCTTAAAAAGCGTTAAACCTGTGAGCATCAGTAGCACGGTTATATATCTCAATTCATTACCTCTTAAAACCATCGATTTAAATTTTAAACTGATCATTTTAATGGGTGCAATCAAAAGGAGACTTACTGTAAGACTAAAAAAAGGAATAAAATAAATCCAGGAAACCAAAAAGGGAATATCAACTATGGTTACTGAGAGCAAGGCTGCGGCGGGTGTAGGTAATCCAATAAACGAGTCGGTTTGTGCGGAATTTAAATTAAATTTAGCTAATCTTAGGGCGGCAAAAACAGGAATTGTTGTGGCACTGTAAGACAACCAATAGAAATTATCCGGCATCAAATAAGTCCACTTGTATAGGAACAACCCGGGGAGTACACCAAAACTCACCATATCGGCTAAAGAGTCTAATTCTTTGCCATATAAGCTCGTGTTATTAAGTAATTTTGCAATAAAACCATCAAAAAAGTCAAAAATGCCAGCGATTATAATAAAATAAAGGGTGTTTTGATAGTTACCCTCAAAAACATTTATGATCCCCAGGACTCCAATCAAAAGATTGAATAATGTGAGCAAGTTCGGTATGTATTTAAATAAACTCAAGGTTTTATAAAGGGATTCTTCTTTTTTTCATGACCTACAGTAGTACTAGGACCATGTCCAGGATAAATTTTGACGGTATCTGGCAGTGTGTATACTTGATTTTTGATGCTTTCTTCTAAGGTTTTAAAATTACCCCCAGGAAGATCCGTCCGACCAATGCTTTCACGGAAAATAACGTCACCTGCAATCAGCAATTGATCAGCAGCGTGGTAGAACATCAGGTGTCCTTCAGAATGACCAGGTGCATATAAGATTTCTAATTCTTCGGAACCAAACTTAATCATATCTTTTTCGCTAAGCATTATGTCGGGCTGGGCTTCCTCATAACCCTGAATGCCCATAGTAGGGGCATAGGTAGAGACAGATTTCAGTAAATTCTTTTCAGTAGCGGGAATCCACAAAGGAATTTCATATAATTTTTTTAAATAATCATTACCTAATACGTGATCGATGTGGCAATGGGTATTAATGATAGCGATAGGATTTAATTTGTTGATTTTTATGAAATCCGTAAGCTCTTTTTTTTCAAAGCTTTCGTAACAACCAGGATCGATAATAAGTGTTTCTCCATTAGCACTTGATAATAGATATGTGTTTTCGTAGAAAGCGTTGAATACAAAGGATTTTATGTCCATAAATTATACATTTAATGCAAATTTGTTTAAAAAGTCTGTAAGAAAATGCAAAAGCGAGATATTTTGATTGTGGGGCAGGGGTTGGCTGGAAGTTTATTGGCTTTGGAGTTCGAAAAAAGAGGAAAAAAAGTCATGATAATAGACAATAATCCATCCGTGAGTTCATCAAAAGTGGCTGCAGGTTTGTACAATCCTATAACAGGGCGTAAGATGATTAAAACTTGGTTGGCAGATGAATTATTCCCAAATCTTTCTAAATATTATCAAGATTTAGAAAAAAAAATAGATGCAAAATTTCATTTTAGTAAAACTATTTATCGGCCTTTTAACAATATAGGAGAACAAAATGATTGGTCTTTAAGAACTGTAGAGTTAGGTTATAACCTATACATTAAATTTACTTTAAATTATTCAATGGAGATAGATCAATTAATAGATCCCTTGGGAGGGTTCTTCATAAATTATTCTGGCATGATTGATGTTCCAGAGTTGATAAGCCAATGTAAAAAATATTTCAAATCTCGAGGTATGTATACTGAAGAAAGGGTACATGTCGAAGCTTTAGACGTGGGAGAAGTACATGTAAAACTAGGATCTTTTGAGGCGGATAAGATTATTTTTTGTGAAGGACCTATGGCTGTAAATAATCCCCTATGGTCCGATTTAAAATTTAAATTAGTGAAAGGTGAAATTTTAGACGTTTCATGTCCTACAAAGATAGATCATATCGTGAGTAAGGGTATTTTTATGTTGCCTTTCAAAGACTATGTGAGAGTGGGGTCCACCTATAATAATAAAAATCAAAATGAGGAGCCAACCGAAAAAGGGAGGTTGGAACTCTTGAATAGGTTAAGTAAGTTATATGGTGGAGATGTGAATATTTTAAAACATAGGGCTGCGTTAAGACCTGCCACTTTCGATAGGAAGCCCTTTATAGGTTTTCATGATAAGTTTAAAAATGTAGCTATATTTAATGGTTTTGGAAGTAAAGGGGTCTCTTTAATTCCTTACTTTGCAATGAACTTGGCAGATCATATTTGTTTTGGAAAAAAAATGTCTTTGGAGGTAAACCCCGTCCGCTGAAAATGGAAGTAAAAAAAACTATATTTTTATTCATCTATGTGTTGTCGATATCAACATCTTTCGGTCAATACTATGACACAGATTTTGGTCATAATAGGGTGCAATATAAAAATTTTAATTGGTTGTACTATTCCACCAGCCATTTTGATGTTTATTATTATGATGAAGGAGGTAAATATGCCAAAGAGGCTATCGATTATCTAGAGGAGGAATTTAATAGGTTGACAGATGTATTGGGTTATTCGCCCAGTGCTAAAACTAAGATTATAATTTATAACTCCTACAATGACCTTCAGCAGAGTAATATAGGTATTAATGGTTCCATTTTCACCATTGGAGGAGAAATGAAATTTGTCAAGCTACAGCTTGAAATTGCAAATCCAGGGACAGCACAGGTATTTAAAGAAGAGCTTATTTTTCTTCTGTCTCGTACTTTAATCAACGATATGCTTTTTGGTGGTAGTCTTAAAGAGGTCTTTCAAAGTTCACATCTTCTAAAACTTCCTGAATGGTTCATAGATGGCGCAGCAAGGTATTTAGCCTATGGTTGGGATCTGAAAATGGATGATTTTATAAGAGACTATCTAGATGCCAAGCACATCAGGAAGGAAAAAAAGGTTCAAGGAGATCAAGCGAGTATATTGGGACAAGCTATATGGAATTATATCGCCATTAAATATGGGGTCTCTAATATATCTAATATTCTTAATTTGACCAGAATTATGCATAAAGAAGATGTGAGCATAAGTAACACACTAGGAATTAGTTATAAGCAATTTTCTAAAAATTGGAAAAATTATTATGCCGTCGGAAAAGATGAAATTAATCAGATTTATGATCCTTTAGTTAAAGAAAAGATCATTTCAACTAACAAAAAAGAAAATCTGTATTTTAATGATGTTGCAGTTAGTGAAACTGGAAAATACATTGCTTATACTGAGAATTCCTATGGCAGGTTATCTGTTTATTTAAGAAATATGGATACGGGAAATAAAACTCGGGTTCTCAAAGGAGGCTACCAAGTGGAAAAGGAGCATATAGATCAAGATCTTCCTCTAATAGATTTCGCTGGAGATAATCTTTTAGGAATTATTTATTTTAAAAGAGGATTTTTATATCTATCAACTTACAATCTTGAAACAGGTCTTTTTAATGAAAAACCACTTACAAGGTTCAACCAAGTCAAAAGCTTTTCTTTAAACAAAAATGGAAGACTAGCGATTATAAGTGGAGACATAGATGGGCAAAGTGATCTATTTCTTGTTAGTGTATTGAGAAATTCAGTTCGACGAATTACTTCAGATATTTTTGATGATATAGATCCAACCTTTATACCTGGAACCGCAGCTATTGTTTTTAGTTCTAATCGTCCCTCAGATGCTTTAAATATTGCAGATACAAGTATTAAAAATTTAAATAACCATTTCAATTTATTTTTATTTGACATAGATACAACTACCAATCAATATTTTAGAATGACTAATACTAATACCAGAAATACAAAACCCATATTTAAAAATCAATTGGAATTATATTTTTTGAGCGATCAAAGGGGTATTACTAACGTGTTCAAGTATGAAATGCCCGAGGGAATTCAAACTCAAGTAACCAATTTTAGTAGCAGTTTAAAGGATTTTGATTT
Source organism: uncultured Flammeovirgaceae bacterium (assembly GCA_913045135.1). GTDB lineage: Bacteria > Bacteroidota > Bacteroidia > Cytophagales > Cyclobacteriaceae > UBA4465. The sequence continues at coordinate 44,622 of CAJWQD010000009.1, forward strand.
ACATTTTAGTAATGATAATGGAATGGTTTTTATAGCTTTTGACCGGGGTGAGGATCACATTTATTATTATCCAAATATAGATATTGAGTCCTCAAAATTTACCACTGAGACAACTCGACAAAAAATCAGACAAGGCCAATATATTGCTGAGTTTCTTGATAGAAGAAAAATTGAAAAACTAAGAAAAGAAAAAGCATTCGTCGATACTAAGGCGGAAAGCATATTTAAGCAAGGCCAAGAGGAGTCATTAAATTTGGATAGTACCTTTAATGAAGTAGTGGAAAAAGAAATAGACCCAGATGTTTTTGCTTTTGAGGAATCTAACTCATCTCAGGATCCCCAATATATAGATACAGAGGATTATAAATTTGAGGATAGAGAAGTTAAAGCAAAATCAAATGAGAAATTGAAAATAGATTCTTTTTTTAAAAATTATCAACGATTAACTATGGATAATGAGGTGTGGGGTCCACGGAAATATGAGCCTAGATTTAGTTCAAATAACCTAATTAATGATTTTGTCTTAGATCCACTCAGAGGATTCGGCTTTTCAGCAGAAATACAAGTTTCAGATGTTTTGGGAAATCATGTAATCAATGCAGGAGGTATGTTGACCAACAGTTTTAATCAAAGTGATCTTTTTGCAGAATATAATTATTTGAAATACTGGATGGACTTTAAAGTAAGGGTCATTAGGCAATCTATATATTTTGAAAATGATGCGGAAAATTTTTTAAGACAGTCCTATAAATTAAACGGAATGATAGTGGGAGCATCAGTTCCATTGACCAATAAATTCAGACTTGAGTTGAATCCTTTTATTAAACAAACTAGTTTCAATAATCTGCAATATGAAAGTGTGAATGCCAATGCTACTGTTGATTATGCTGAGGACAGTCGTGTTTGGTATTCTGGATTTCATTTAAAAGGGGTTTTTGACAATACAGAGGAGCAAGGGTTCAATATCTTACAAGGGACTAGAGCTCTTATTGAGTTTCAGTATAATCAATCATTTTCGAAAAATAAGTCTTTTAATCTATTCAGGTTTGATTTGAGGCATTATCAAAAAATCCATAATGAGTTGACATTAGCTACCCGTCTTTACATGGGGAAATCATTTGGCATGAATCCACAAAAGTTTCTTTTAGGAGGAGTACCTAATTGGGTGTTGGCTACGACCAAAGAACATTCTGGAGAAGATCCGTTGAATGTAGCTAACGAGATCGATAATAGTAATTTACTTTTTACAGAATTTGTAAACCATATGCGAGGCTATGATCTGAATGAGAAATATGGTACTGCAGCTATGCTGATTAATATAGAATTGAAATTTCCAGTATTTCAATATTTATCGAAATTTCCTGTAAAATCTACTTTTTTGAGAAATTTCATGTTGATAGCTTTTACCGATATTGGCTCTGCTTGGGATGGAAAAATTCCTATCACACGGAAAGGAAGCATTATATTTATTGATTACGAGGAGACACCTTTTAAAGCTAATGTGGCAAACTATGCCAGTCCGTGGCTCGCGAGCTGCGGCTTTGGACTTAGAACGGCCTTATTGGGTTATTATCTCAAAATTGATTACGCAAGACCGATAGAAGATTTTGAGATAAAATCTGCAAAATTCACCCTTTCATTGGGTTTAGACTTTTAATATTGTAAGATGATTATATCCATGACGGGTTTTGGTTCTGCTGAAAAAATTACCGAGAAATATTCCTTAAAAATTGAAATCAAGACACTCAATAGTAGGTTTTTTGACCCCTCTTATCGATTACCTAATGCATTTTTAAAATGGGAAATAGAAATAAAGTCGCTCCTAGAAAAAGGATTGGGTCGTGGTAAAATTAATTTGGGAATTTATTTTGAGCATAAAAATTTTGAGCAACTACCCGTTCAGATTAATCAAAAGCTGTTTTATACCTATTACAAACGTCTAGAGCAATTGTCAGGTGAACTCGGTTTAAAAGGGAAAGTGGCTTTATTTAAGATGGCCATGAGCATGCCTAATGTAGTTGTTCACGAGGAAAGTGCAGAAGAAAATATTTCTTTTGAGGTTTTTAAATTAGTACTTTTGAAGGGAGTCGCAGATTGTAATAGATTCAGGCTTCAGGAAGGGAAAAACCTACAAAAAGCATTGGTTGCTTCTCATAAAAAAATCAGATATGGACTCAGCGAAGTAGAAAAACTAGATCCTGGGAGGATCGAAAATTTAAAAAATCGAATTTATCATTCACTTGAAGAAGTCAAGCGGAGGATCCAAGTAGATGAAAATAGATTTGAGCAAGAATTGATCTACTATATTGAAAAATTAGATCTGACAGAAGAAAAGATAAGATTGGGTAGTCATTTGGACTATTTTATTGATGTGATAAGTGATGATCAAGGAGTAAGTGGGAAAAAATTAGGATTTCTATGTCAGGAATTGGGTAGAGAAATTAATACCATTGGATCTAAAGCCAATGATGCGGATATTCAAAGATCAGTAGTGGGAATGAAGGAGGAATTAGAGAAAATTAAAGAGCAAATTCTTAATATTTTATGAACATTAAATGACCCTAAATTAATGGAAATCAAAGAGGCTCAAGAAAGAGTTGATTCGTGGATCAATACTACAGGTGTGCGCTATTTCAGCGAACTTACCAATATGGCTATATTGTCAGAGGAGGTTGGGGAGTTGGCGCGTATTATGGCGAGGAAATATGGTGATCAGTCTTTTAAAAAAACTGATGAGGGTTATGATATGGCAGATGAAATGGCTGATGTTTTATGGGTTTTGATCTGTTTAGCTAATCAAACAGGGACTGATTTGACTCTGGCATTAGAAAACAACTTTAAAAAGAAAAATTTAAGGGATCATCTCCGTCATAAGAATAATCCTAGATTAAAATAAATGGCTATTTCAATCAATATACCCGCCTTACTTTTTCCCGCGATTTCTTTGTTGCTGTTGGCTTACACTAATCGGTTTTTAGTAATTGCCCAGATTATCCGAGAATTACACAAGAAATATTTGGAGCATGCCGATAAAATCCTTATCAAGGATCAAATTAAAAATTTAAGAAGAAGATTGACTTTGATTCGAGACATGCAAATTCTTGGGGTACTCAGTTTTTTCTTTTGTGTATTAAGTATGATTTTTATCTTTTATGGTTGGCTTAATATGGGCAGCTATTTTTTCGGCTGTTCTTTAATTTTATTGTTGTCCTCTTTGATTTATTCTTTACGTGAGTTGCAAATTTCTACGAAAGCTTTAGATCTTGAATTGTCCAAAATGGAATTAGGAAGGCTAACTAGATTTTAATAATTTTCGAACCTTTTAGTTTGCCATTTAGGTTTAGATATTTGTCTACTTGAAGACAAAAATCAAGATCTTTATTTATTCCAAGTTTTCTAAGTCGTTCAGCATGGTCAGATTTTAATGCTGTTTGCAGTAAGGAGTTAATGTTTTGGCTATATAAAGCTAGTGCCATTTTAGCAGAATCATTAATGGCGAGATAGCCATGACCGATCAATTTATGTCCCAACGCCCCAGCGTATAAGGTATCTTCTATATTGGGTGCTTCCCTCCAGCCTGCACAATTAATGACCACAGGTAAGTTTTGATCAATTAAATAGTCCATTGTAGATGTAAGATTTAAAAATGAGCCAATGATTACTTGATCTGCATTTTTTGACTTTTCCACGGCTATCGTACCGTTAGTTGTAGATATAGCTACCTCTTTCCCAGAGACTTTCCCCAAATAGTCAAAAGGTGAATTTCCTAGATCAAATCCCTTGATTTTGATTCCTTCACGTTCTCCTGCAGTTAGCATTCCTTGACTTCCTAATTTTAAGCATTCGTCAACGGTACTAACTGGATAAATAGCAGTGATATTTTCCGATAAGGCGGTAATCATACATGAAGTTGCCCGAAATATGTCTACCACAATGGCAATTTTTCCTTCGAGAACATGTTGATTGATTAATTTAGGAGTGAGGCAAACCTCGATTGTTAAGGGCATAGGTTTAGAAAAAAGGAGTCTTACAGATGTTGGCAGATATTTTTTTGTTTCGAATTTTGATCAAAATATTCGTTCCTATTTGATGGTTACCTACAAGGACATAACCCATTCCAATGCCTTTATTTAAACTTGGACTCATGGTGCCTGAAGTGACCTTACCAATGATAATACCTTCTGAATTCATAATTGGGTAATCATGTCTGGGGATGCCCTTACCATTAATTTCAAATGCAATTAATTTTTTCTGAACTCCATTTTCTTTCTGTAAAGCGAGCTCTTTGCAATTAATAAAGGATTTTGAAAATTTTGTAATCCACCCCAGACCCGCTTCAAGTGGCGAGGTTTTATCATCAATGTCGTTTCCGTATAAGCAATATCCCATTTCTAGTCTTAAGGTATCCCGTGCACCCAAACCTATAGGCCTGATATCATAATGTGCCCCTGCAATAAACACTTTGTTCCATAATGATTCCGCCTTTTCATTTTTCACGTATAATTCGAAACCACCTGCGCCTGTGTATCCTGTTGCTGAGATGATGACTTCCTTTATTCCGGCTAGGGTACCCTCATGAAAGTGATAAGATTTGATCTTTGATAAATCAATTTCTGTAATGGATTGTAATACGTTTAATGCTTTGGGTCCCTGAACTGCAAAGAGGCAATAATCCATAGAAACATTTGTCAAAGAGGCCTTCATGTCATTGTTTTCTGAAATCCAAAGCCAATCTTTTTCAATATTGGAAGCGTTAACGACCAATAAATATTTTTCTGCATTGAACTTATAAACAATCAAGTCATCCACGATTCCTCCCTCATTATTGGGGAAATAAGAGTATTGTGCCTGACCACCAACGAGTTTAGCCGCGTCATTACTCGTTACTTTTTGAATCAGCTCTAAGGCATGGGGCCCTTCGACTAAAAATTCTCCCATATGCGATACATCAAATATGCCGACACTATTTCTCACTGCTAAATGTTCTTCCTTATCCGAACTATATCTGACTGGCATTTCAAACCCACCAAAGGGAATGATTTTGGCACCAAGTGACTCGTGGACATGATGTAACGGAATACGAATGTTTTCCATAGATCTATCTTAGACAGTGATTTTAAGTCCTACGGGGCAGTGATCTGAGCCCATTATTTCATTATAAATTAATGCATCATCAAGCCGTCTTTCAAGGGCTGTAGAAGCTAAAAAATAGTCTATTCTCCATCCTACATTTCTTGTTCTTGATTGAAACCGGTAATTCCACCAGCTGTACTTAACTTCTTTGGGATGATATTTCCTAAATGTATCTAGGTATCCAGAACTTAATAAGCTTTCCAAACCGTCAATTTCTTTTTGAGTATATCCACTTGACACATTATAATTGGGTTTAGGCCTTGCAATATCAATTTCCTTATTCGCTACGTTTAAATCTCCGCAAATAACCACGGGTTTGGTTTGTTCCAAACTTAAAATGTATTTTTTAAATTCTTTATCCCATGTCGTTCGATAATCTAATCTTTTTAAACCTTCACCTGAATTGGGAGTATAAACGGTGACTAAAAAATAGGAGATATACTCTGCAGTGATGACACGGCCTTCTTGATCATGGTCCTCAATTCCTATGTCAAAAATTACCTTTAATGGTTTTTTTTTCGACAAAATCGCTGTTCCAGAATATCCCTTTCTTGCTTTAGATGAGTTGGTATATATATAATAACCCTCAATTACCGAAAATGCTTTTCGAGCATCTTCAGGCTGTGCCTTTATTTCTTGAAGGCACAGTACATCTGGGTTTAATGAATTAAGATCTTTGAGAAAATCTTTTTTCATGATAGCACGAATACCATTAACATTCCAAGAAACAAGATGGGTAATTGCCATAAAGGCTAAATTAAATAGACCTTATGATTATTTAGGCAGAAGTTGAAATGTTTTTCTGTGGTAGAGCGTAGTACCATGTCGTTGTATACCTTGTCGATGGGCAATGGTTGGATAGCCCACGTTAGTTTCCCAACCGTAATGAGGATATTTTTTACCCAAATCGCGCATGAGTTGATCACGGTAAATTTTAGCAAGGACTGAGGCAGCGGCTATTGATGCGAATTTTGAATCACCTTTTATCATACATTGGTAAGGCACAGAATTATGAGGAGTATACCGATTGCCATCAATGAGAAGGAGTTCGGGTTTAATTTTTAATTTATCTATGGCCCTTTGCATAGCTAAAAATGATGCATTGAGAACATTAATTTCATCAATTTCTTTGGGAGAAACCTCTCCAATACCATAAGCTAATGCTACATTTTCTATTTCTATTTTGAGTAATTCACGTTGAGAGCGACAAAGTTTTTTTGAATCAGTGAGGAAATTATGCTTGAAATATTTAGGTAAGATGACAGCGGCCGCAACTACGGGACCTGCTAAACAGCCTCTCCCTACCTCATCACAGCCAGCTTCAGTTTTTTTTACATCAAAATATGATTTGAGCATGATGCTTAAATATCCCTTAATGAACGAGTACTTTTTTAATTTGATTAAAACCTTGTGCTTCAAGGGAAACCAAATAAATACCAGCTTTCAAATCACCTCTTTCAAATAAAATTCTTTTTGTTTCGGGAGTTATTAGTTGGGTTCGTATCACTTTACCTTGCAGGTCTAAAATTTTGATCAACCCTTTTGTATTAATTTGTAAATTTATTTTTATAAAATCTGTTATTGGATTAGGATATATCTCCCAATCCACCTCCTTGTCTTTTTTAGTCATTAGGGGTGCTTCCTGAATAACTAAGTCATCTATGACCCATCCCCAAGCCTGTACTCCAGGATCGGAGAAGAGTCTGAATCGAATTAGAATCTCATCACCGGGGTTAAAAGATTCGAGTATATTAATCGTTCTTTCTTTGTACATACTGGGGTCACCATTTGCTTGGCCGTTGTATGCGGAAAGCCATTCCTTATCTGAGTCAGAATCATAACCATCAAGCAGAGGAGTCCAATTAATTCCGTCTATAGATCCTTCTAAAATGACATAATCCCAAAATTCCTCATCCCCATAAGCTGTATTTGCTTGCCCTGTCTCAACAATAACAATTTCTTTGAATTCGATTGTAGCATCAGTTTCCCGAACTTGTATAGGTGTTTTTAAAACAGCAACAAGTTCTTTCGAAGCCGGATAATCATGTCTTGAATGCAGAGCAATATTTGAGAATCCTGGTTGATAGCCAATACTGAATCCATCAGTCGCAACGTCGGAAGAATTTGAAAAATCGGTACTATATGATATCTTTGGGTCAAATACCTCATACATTAGGAATTCAGATTCTATTGATTCGTAGCTAGATCCATTTCTGTATGCCACAGTATGGAAAGATTTTTTCCCATTTAAATTGAGATTATTTATCGTGAAGCTCACTGGTCCCATAGTTTGTTCTTGATCAGAATAAATTATTTCGTCATCCACAAAAATATGTGTTGAATCAAAAAGGTCGGAATAAATTAACTTGAGAGTAGTTTTACCGGTTAAATCAATATCAACCTGTACAACGTTGGGAGCAAAAACAATTTCTCGTTCGACTTCAGGCACGGTTACGGACCATATGCCCCTACCATATGTAGCAATTATGATTTGATCATCTTGGATTTTCATATCTAATACTTTTACCATAGGAAGATTAGAGTTGATTAAATTCCATGAATCTCCTCCATTCAATGATTCGACAATACCAATTTCAGTTGCTACCCACATGTGGCTAGGATCATTTGGAAAACATATTAATCCCTCTACAACTGTGTTTGGGAACCCTTTATTACTAGATCCACTTTCAAGGTCAAATCCTGTTATATCCACCCAAGTTTTTCCAAGATCTCTTGTTTTAAGCACTTTTGGTAAACCATCAATGCCAAATTGAGCAAATGCTGTACTATCTTCGGTTGGATGGGTATTAATTGCTATGACAGGACCCATATTCGGAATTTCTGAGTAAGTTTCTGTTGAAGTGAATGTTAGGCCACCATCTGTGGAAACAAAAACTCTCGTATTTTCACTCATATAATTAGCGGCCCAAATTATATTAGCGTTCGCCTCAGAAACTTCTAAATCGGTATAGTTACTTGACATCCAATACTCTGATTCGATGGGTGTTAAGTTCCAATTTTCACCAAAGTTGTTGGACTTATAAACTCCATAGGCCCCAACTGCATAAATACGATCTGGGTAAGATCTAGAATTTGCCAGCCTAGATAAAAAAGGGCCATCTTCTCCGATTCCACTTGAAGCACTACTCCATGTTTGTCCACCGTCAGAGGAAGAATAAAAGCCATTGCGATATTGCGAGCCTATAACTTTTTTAGGATCGCGATTGTTCCATAGTGCTTCAAATCCATCGCCAGCAATAACATGCCCATACGCTGAGCTGGCATTGGAAGAACTTCCTTTTGGGGAGAGATAAGTACCTTGATCTTGCATGCCACCTATATATCGGTCTTCCCCAGGCATTTTATCAGCAGCATAAAATTGCGTTGTATTGAACCCGGTACTTACAAAATCAAAACTCATATCCTCACGTCCTGGTTTTTTTGATAATCTTGATAAATAAATGCCGCCATCATTGGTACTTAAAAGGTTAAACGTTTGATCAGAGGAATTAATATTGAGCGCATGTAGGCTGTGATGATCTGGATGAATGGCATTTTCTCCGTCAGCAGGTTTGTCATAAATTAAAGAATTATTTCCATCAAATTGGCGGTAAGCATCAGATATATTGAAAGTCTCTCGAACAATTGTTTCTTTATTAAAATAGCCTATTTCAATCTTAGCAATAGGGAGTTCTAAAGGATCGAAGGTATAATTCTCTGTCCCTACAGGCCATAAAAAATACATCTGCTGAAAAGTCTGTCCACCATTTATTGCAATATTACTGTCTGGAGACTCATTGTAATCTATCAAATGAATGAAGAGGTATTCTCTGGAATGAAGGCTACTTTCTGTGGATGTATTCATAGGAATTAAATTCCAATTTCCATCTTCTTGCTGGTCTCTGAAGGAAACCATAAGTTGTTTCTCATTATTAACGTCCCAAACTTGGAAAGGGACTTCTACATAATCTTCATATTTGTAATTAGAATCATTCACACCTGACCCTGCACCATTCACAGTAAATCGGTGAGCTTTCTGTGTACCTTGATCGAAACGTATTTCAATATTTTCTAGGTTAGCTAAGTCAATCTCGCCAATATCCATAATTCCAGCACCGTAATCACCTCCAAAGTCAATAAAATTCAAAAAATCTTCGGTATTACTCTTTCTCAATTCCAAATTTTTCACAGTTCTAATAGAATCGGTCAAAGTAAATTCCCATATATTGACACCTCCAATGTATACTTTATCCGCATTGAAAGGATGTGCAAGAACCGAATTATCATAGCTACCCTGAATTAGAAAATTAAAATTTTGTGAACTGTTTAATTCTCCTACAAAAAACCAATTCTCTGCTCCATCTTTTGAAACATATAATCGACCATTTTCTTCGGATGCCCAAATAATTTTAGAATTTACAGGAGATATTCCAAGTTCAATTCGACCAGGATTGAATGGTAAGCCTATACTTTTATTTGACCAATTCTTCCCACCATTAATTGATTTGTAAACACCCCTTCCACTTATTGCCGCATACTGTATATTCCAGTTTGTGGGATCATTCAAAACCATATCTACAACATCGCCATTTGTTAATAATAGTGATTCCGACCACGAAAAACCACCATCCAGTGATTTGTATATTCCAGATTTTACCGATTTTTGTGACCACTTACTACTTGTACCGCTAACTACAATTTCATCCTTATTTCCTGGGTTAATAATTATTCTACCAATCTGCTGCGCCGCAGGAATTTCATCAGGACTAATTATTTGAAACCAATCTTGGCCATGATTCGTTGATTTGAATAATCCTAAACCATTTATATCACCTCCGCCATATTGTTCTCCTGTCCCAGCGAAGATGACATCAGGGTTAGAAGGAGATTGCGCTAATGCATTAGTGCCAAGGTTTGGAAGACCTTCTGAGGAGGTTTCCCAAGAACTGCCCCCATTGATCGTTTTCCAAATTCCTCCTGATGCCGCTCCAGCAAACCATGTATTTTGTGAAGCGTCACTTGCATCCACGAAGAAGGCCCTTGTTCTCCCAGAAATGTTTCCAGGCCCACGTTCAACAAAAAAATATTCGATTTCTTGTCGTGCACTCTGATTTCTCTCCTGTAATTTTTTAAACTCTTTTAATTGATAACCACCTTCATAAGTTGGACCGTCTTGCCCATAACCCGTTTTCATAAGTTTTTGTAATTCAGTGTGTTTGTTAGGGTACCCCATTCGAATACGTTCCTTTTTTTCTTTTTTCTCCCGATTTATTACTAATTGTAACCGTTGCTCAGGCTTCAAGAGATTAGGAGTAATATCTGTCTGGGGGCTTTTTTTTAAGTGAAATAGTAATAAGACACACAATAAACTAACACTAAAAACAAAAAAATATTTTTTCATTGGTTTACATTAACATAAAGTTAAACATCAATTCTTGAAAAAAACTGCACAATAAGTGGGTTGATTCAAGATGATTTTATGGTAGGTTTGTAAACTTATCTTGACTACACAATACAAATGTGAAGCAACATAAGTTCATAAGTTTAAAGGTAAATTCCGTTTAGTTGATGGGAATATAGCGTTTATTTAAATACACTTGTGTTTATAACTTAAAAAATTTCTTTCTAAATGTCAAGGAACAAAGAAAAACTCTGAAGTCAAATAGTTAAAATATTTTACAAATAAGAACTAAGCTTTAATTGATTTGCCAGTTTTGGAGGAACCTAATGAAAAGTGAGCTAAAAGCCCTCTTTTTCTAAATTTTGAAGAGCGATTTTATAATGTATTTTATGGGGATGTATTAATTTATGATCGCCTTTGAATATTAAAAAAAACTGCAATAAATGAATAATATGTGAATTTATTTGAGTATTTAATGATGTTAATTATATCTGTTGATGATGATTCAAAGTCTAGTCTGGAAGTAGCAAGAGCATTATATTTTAATGTACATTTTTGAAAATTCTTAGAGTGAAGATTATTTGGATCAAGATTTATTAATTTTTAACGCTAAGGAGAGATTTTGGAAGAATATCAAATTTTGGCTCTCTGCTTTAAGAAACTATTGAAAGTACAGCTTTCAAATTACATCTGTGATAAATTAGGTTACCTTTATTTGACCTAAATACTTACTTTTGATGCTATTAAATTTCCTGAATCTGAAGATTGACGACAAAAAAACTATCTTATAAAATTAAAAAATGTTTAGACAGCTATGTCATAATCAGCTTAGGTCTTAAAGGAGCGTTGAAGTTGTTAGTGGAATTTTCATTTTTAGTTCAAGCATTTAGTAGAACGATTTGTTTGAAAGTCTCAATTATGCGTTAATGAGCAAGTAAAACTTATAATTAATTTCTCATTAAATTACTTAGTTTCGTTGTTTATGGACTGAAAATAGTCATGACAATAAAGCAGCATTTTCGAAAAAATATAGTTTTGGCGACTCCTGTCATAATTGGACAATTGGGACATATCATGGTCTCGGTTGCTGACACTGTTATGGTGGGTAAGTTGGGTGTCATTCCTTTGGCAGGGGCTACATTTGCAACAGCTATTTATCATGTTTTTATGCTGTTTGGATTGGGGGTAA
>CAJWQD010000010.1 GCA_913045135.1 uncultured Flammeovirgaceae bacterium
CTCTCCTGAGAAAAAATCACTCCGAATAGGTATAAAAAATGGTAAAAATTGATAGATTTAATGAACTGGGAGTTCTTAAAAGAGGATTTTGGCAGTTTACAGCAGCTTTAACAACAGTAAGTATTAAAAAAGCCACCTAAAATACTGATTATCAGTAGATTAAGTGGCTTTGTTGTAGTCCGTAGGGGAATCGAACCCCTGTTACCAGGATGAAAACCTGGCGTCCTAACCCCTAGACGAACGGACCATCTCTTTAATTTTACCAAGCATAAAGTTTGCTTTAATTTTTTTGAGTTGCAAAGATATAGCTATCATAATTATTTGCAAATAAGGACGCATTTTTTTAAAAAAATCCCTTAAATTGGACATTAGGACTTAATTAACATTATATGTTTTTTAAAACTTACGGTACAACCGTAAATACATAATTCTTCAGCTGTCCAGTTCATATCAACCATTTACAATATAAATCTTAAAGCCTATTTAAAGTAATTTCAAAGCGTTTAATCCCTTGAAAAACTAATAAATATGAAAATTAACTTTATTTAAAATCAGTAAAAAGAAAAGGAAGTTTCCTAAAAAACTAAAATACTTGAAGCGTAGTTTGCAAGAAAGTCAACTAATGATAACTTTGCGCTCTATTGCTCACTGATTTAAAATTATCAAAATGCATAAAATAAAAATCGCAATAAATGGATTCGGTCGAATTGGTCGACTAGTATTTCGTGTGGCAGCACAGAATGAAAGTATTGAAGTAGTGGGAATCAATGATCTCATTGACGTCGATTATATGGCTTACATGCTCAAATATGATTCTACTCATGGTAACTTCAAAGGTGAAGTAACCGTGGAAAAAGATATATTATTAGTCAATGGAAAAGCCATTCGAGTAACCGCTGAGCGCAATCCTGAGGATTTAAAATGGGGAGATATTGGAGTAGATTATGTAATAGAGTCAACTGGCCTTTTCTTGAGCAAGGAAACCGCAAAAGGTCATCTCGAGGCAGGAGCCAAAAAGGTAGTAATGTCCGCACCTTCCAAAGATGATACGCCAATGTTTGTCATGGGTGTTAACCAAGCAGCCTATCAATCTGACATGCAGTTTGTATCTAATGCTTCTTGTACTACCAACTGTTTGGCACCGATCGCCAAAGTACTCAATGATAGTTTTGGCATCAGGGAAGGACTAATGACAACAGTGCATGCCGCTACTGCTACCCAAAAAACAGTAGATGGCCCTTCTTTGAAGGACTGGCGCGGTGGACGCGGTGCTTATCAAAATATTATTCCTTCATCCACAGGAGCTGCAAAGGCTGTAGGCAAAGTCATCCCTGCCCTTAATGGAAAATTAACAGGTATGTCTTTTAGAGTACCTACTGCTGATGTTTCAGTTGTTGACTTGACTGTAAACCTTGAAAAAGCAACCAGTTATGAAGAAATATGTGCAGTGATGAAAACTGCTTCAGAGGGATCTATGAAAGGAGTTTTAGGTTACACCGAGGATGCTGTGGTATCCAATGACTTTCTCGGAGATGCACGAACCTCTATTTTTGATGCAGGAGCGGGTATACAATTGTCTTCTACATTTGTTAAGGTAGTTTCATGGTATGATAACGAATGGGGCTACTCATCAAAAGTAATAGAGTTGGTCGAATATATGGCCTCAAAGTAATAAAGAAATACATTAGAAAAACTGAAATTCGCATAATGATGACTTCTTAGCATGGCCTAGATTGTGCTTAGATAAAGTAAGTCTCGCTTCACTCATCTCCCCCACATATTGCATCTTAACTTATGTAATATTTTCTTCAATCTCCGAGAGCATCAAGTGTAAAATCTCCTTTATATTTTCAGGCAGTTTACACACTTCCAAATATTCAATATGACAAATAGCTGCCTCCCTTTTAATCAAGGTCTCACGTATCAAAAAAAGTGGCAACAAAATAATGATCTTCATTCAAATAATCAATATCTTCGAAACATACTTGAAGCCCTGCCAAATCTGGAAAAGAATTATATTTGAAGAACCATAATAATCTTCTGATGGTCAAATAATTGATTACCACTGGACCTGGTGTTTAGGCTTTAAGGCAATGCCATAAGAGTCGGTGCTGCTTCAAAAGGAATCCTCACCTTTGGAAATATCTGATCACCTATAGCACTGATGATCTTCTTACTCCTTCAATTTCAAAGAAAATCTGATTAGAAAACTCGTCTAACTAAGTTGCTTTCCATTTACCACTACATCTTTCAACTCAGGCTTAATTTCTCCCGGAATAAAATATTTAGACTCATTATTCAAAAACCAATTCCAAAAATTCCCAGACTACATCATTAGGCTATATTTGTATAAACAGCTTGAACATCGTCATCTTCTTCAATTTTGTCAATCATTTTTTCAATTTCTATCATCTGATCCTCAGAAAAAAATACCGGTGTGACGGGGATTCGTTGTAATGAAGATTTCTTTACCTCTACATTGAGATCCACTAATCCCTTTGAAAGGTTTCCAAAAGCGGTATAGTCTCCGCTAACATATACGTTGCCATCTTGCTCTTCTATTTCTTCTAGTCCTGCATCAATGAGTTCTAGTTCTAACATTTCTAAGTCGCTTTCATCTATTTTTTCAAACTCAAATACTGCTTTGCGCGTAAACATAAATTCTAGTGACCCCGAGGGAGTAAAAGCACCCCCTGCCTTACTGAAATAAGACTTTATATTAGCAACAGTTCTATTATTATTATCGGTAGCACACTCGACAAACACCAAAACACCATGTGGTCCCTTACCCTCAAACGTCACCTCATTTATGGCTTCGGCATCTTTACCAACTGCACGTTTGATCGCACTTTCAATATTATCTTTAGGCATATTTTCAGCCTTGGCATTTTGAATTGCAGCCCGTAGTTTGCTGTTCATCTCAGGATCTCCTCCACCATCTCTTGCTGCCATTTGGATGGCCTTGGCCAGTTTAGGGAAAATCTTGGACATCTTATCCCATCGTTTTTCTTTAGCGGCCCTTCTATACTCAAAAGCTCTTCCCATTTTTTAATTATTTGGAACAAAATAAAATAAAGTATTATTTAAATTCAATGCTCCTTCAATTTGAATTTGAAATTTAAAATAATGCCAATCAAAACCAAGGCAATGCCTAGGTAGGTTAGCACATTAAAATACTCATTAAAAAGTATAAATCCAAAGATCAAGGCGTAGACTACTCCTAAATAATCAAAAATAGCGACCTTAGAAACTTTAGCCTGCTGGTAGGATTTGGTCATGAAATATTGAGCCATCTGTGTAGTAATTCCCACCATAAATAAATAAAACCAATCCCAACCTTCGGGAGTAACCCAAAACCATAAGGAACCCATCAAGGATATCGGAAGCACAATTAAAGGGAAGTAAAACATAATAACCAAAGGATGCTCTGTCGAACTTAATTTTCGTACCAGATTATAAGCAATTCCACTAAAAAAAGAGGCTAAAATACCCAGAAAGAGATGTATTCCTGAGACTCGTATATCAAAACCTTGAATGATCAAGATACCCACAAAGCTCAGGAAAAAAAATGTAATCTGCGCAATACGAATTTTTTCTTTAACCAAATAAACTCCAATAAGGGTAGTAAAAATTGGAGTCAAGTTTGTCAATATCGAAGCCGCTGCCAACGGAATTTCATGAAGTAAATAATAATTCAAAATCAAGGCTACAGCACCCACCGCACCACGGGCAGCCAAAATTCCCTTATTATTACCAAAAACAGCTATTTTTTTGGGTAGCAGATAAACCAAACTCAAAATCATAGATATAATAGCCCGAAAAAAAACGATCTCAATGGCCGGAATACTGGGGATGTATTTTACAAAGACTTTCATTAAACTAAAAGCCAGTGTTGCGAGCAACATATAACGCACACCCAAGGGAATTTTCATTTGTATTTTTGTTCAGTATAAAAAATAAAATCTAATACTCCTTTTCACTTAAATTTTATATTTAATACAAGTATTGGTCTAAAGAATAAAAATTTCTAATTCTATTATAGTCTTATATGTTAAATCATTGCTCATCCTAAAATTTTAACATATCAGAATAATATTCGTTAAATAATCATATTTTCCAAGTTTTAAGAAATAAAAAAAATGTTGTTTAAAAAAGAATTTAAATTCAAAATAAATATTTATAATATTAAACAACGAGACTTTAAAATAATTTAGATTGTGGCATCTTAAGCATGAAAAAAAATACCGATTCTACTCTTACCCAAATTTCCAAGCATTTAAATCTTTCAATATCGACTGTATCCCGCGCAATAAATGGTCAGTCCAAGAAATATCGAATCAGCGAAAAAACGACGAAACTTATAATTGAAGCTGCAAAAAAGTTTAAATATGAGCCTAATGAATTAGCTAGAAGTTTAAGGTTAAAAAAATCTAATACGATTGGTGTGATAGTACCTGATATAACTAATCCATTTTTTGCAGTAATAGTTAGGTGGATTGAAAATGCAGCACGCCTTAATGATAAAACAATTTTTATTTCCGATTCCAATAACGACACGGAATTTGAAAAAATAGCAATTAAAGCTTTTTCAAGCAGAAAAATAGATGGATTAATTGTTGCACCTGTGGGTGATGAATCATTTCATCTATCGGAAACGAATCAATTAGACATTCCAATCGTAATTATTGATAGACATTTAGACAAATTAAATTTACCATTTGTCGGATCTAATAATTATGAAGGATCAAAAGAAGCGACAAACTATTTAATCGGAAAAGGACATCAAAAAATAGCATTTAATCAAGGACTTCAAAAATCAAAATTAAATTTAGATCGAGTAAGAGGTTATTGTGATGCATTGAAAGAAAATAGAATTACAATAAATCATAATTTAATAGTTGGCGAAAATTTTAATGAACAAAGCGGCTATGAAGCAGCTAAGTTTTTATTGAGCAAAAATACTTGTATTACTGCAATATTCACAGCAAGCAACCAGATAGCTCTTGGCACAATAAAAGCGATAAAAGAAAAAAAATTACATATTCCGAATGATATATCTCTTTTATCTTTTGATAATCAGTCATACTGGGATTATTTCTCTCCTCCAATAACAACTGTCGAGCAACAAACTAAAAAAATTGCAGATAAGGCTTATAATCTACTTTCTGAAATGATTAACCACAATAAAATTGTTGGAACTTCAAAAATTCAGCTATCCACAAAATTAATTATAAGAAAATCGGTTAAGGATAAGGTGAGAAAAGCTTGGACATAGTTTTAAACGTTGGTAAAAGGTCTTAATAATTTTTGATCTGACCTTTGGATATTTTAAAATATTAATTATTTTGCACAATCGTTTGTGCAATCAATTACAATTTTTATAAAACCCTTTTGCTTTTTTATTAACTAAAGAAATAATTATGAAAACTAATCAATATCTAAATTATGTAGGCGGCTTACTACTATCGTTATTACTTTTGGTACTGGCAGCATGCGGAGATGATGACTCAAGTGGTGCTCCGGTTGTTATAAATCAACCCCCAGTAATCTCAGGATTAAGTGACATTACATTATCTCCGGGATTTGAAACTTATGAGTTGGATTTTGCCAACTACGTTTCAGACCAAGAAGGTGAAATAATTACTTACTCTATAGTTAACAGCGATGAAACGGTAATTACCTTAAATCTTGCAGGATCTTTACTTACAATTACTGAGGTAGGTAATCCAGGATCTTCAAGTATTACTATTACAGCCACAGATGGGCAGGATGATCATGAGGTTTCGGAAGACTTTACTGTTACCGTTGAAGCTATCAGCGGAGCCGCTGACTACACTGGTAACGCAGCTGTCATGTTTGACTTTAATGGCTTGACTGAAGGAAGTATTTTTGATAATTCATTGCCAGGTTGGTTATTTGAGGGGAGTACGGCTGACGGTGAGTATAACGCTGCAGAAATTGGTTCTATTGTTGTTGAAAATGATCACCTCTCAATAATTCACAATGTCGATAGCACTTACATTTGGTCTGAGATGGAGCTTGTAGATGGTAATCAGGATTTTACTGGTAAAAAATTTAGATTTGACTACAGATTTTACACTGTTCCAAATCTTAACGACATGCATTGGGAGGATGAGACACCGGGCGTTGATATGCAAATCTATTACATTGATGCTGATTGGGGAGATGTAGGTGGTGGCCAATATAGATTCAGCGCTATGGATTTAGAATATAGTGCTGATTGGCAATCTGTTGAAATACCACTTTCGGAATTTGAAAGTCTATGGGAAAATCCTGTCGATGCATCAGCAGTTGGCGTAATAGGCCTAGAAATTTGGGGAGGAACTGCTAGCGCGCCTATTTCCTTTAGGCTTGATAATTTTGGAATCGTAGATTAACAAATTCTCAACCTAAACTGCAAAAAAGTATAACAACATGACAAAACACCTTAAGTTATTTATAGGTATTTTCCTTATTATTTCTTTCCAAGTTCATGCACAAATTACCATCAAAGGTAACATAGTAGATGATCAAAATGAATCTGTTATCGGTGCAACAATTATTGTTAAAGGAACAACAATTGGAACTGTTACAGATATTAGAGGTGATTATTCAATAAGCGTTCCGGAAAATTCCGAAACGCTTATTGTTAGTTTTATAGGATATAAATCAAAGGAAATACTTATTAGTAACAGAGCAATCATCGATATAAAATTAGAAATCGATATAGCAGAATTGGAAAGTATTGTTGTTACGGGTTATGGTTCGCAAAGAAAGCAAGATATAACTGGTGCCGTTGCAATTGTAAATACAAATGAAATATCTAAAAGTCAATACACAAACGTGACCGACAGATTACAAGGTAGAGTACCTGGTGTATCGGTAAAAACAAATGGTGAGCCCGGTTCTATGGGTGATGTGACAATTCGCGGCGTATCTTTTTTTGGAGATAATAACCCATTATACGTAATTGATGGAATTCCAACGGAAGATAGTCCGAACATTAATCCGGCAGACATAGAAACTATACAAGTACTTAAAGATGCTTCCTCCTCGGCTATTTATGGATCAAGAGCCGCCAATGGCGTTGTGGTTATTACTACAAAAAAAGGTAGAATTGGAAAACCGACAATCTCATTTAATTCGAACATAGGTTTACAGCAAATTCCTAATAAAATGAATGTTGTAAATACTTCAGAATTCGCCAGAATTCACAATGCGGCCTATGACAATGCAGGATATCCGAGACGGACCTGGTCAAATGATCTATCAAGGGGCATCGACACAGATTGGCAAGCTGAGATCTTCAATGAGGCCGCATTTCTTCAGGATTATAATTTATCAATATCTGGAGGAAATGACAAAAGTAAAGTTTATTTTAATCTCAATAATACAAAACAAGAAGGTACGATTGAAGGTACTATCTTTGAAAGATTAGGAGCTCGAATTAATTCAGAGTTTGATTTAACAAAGCGTATAAAAATTGGACAAAACCTCTCAGTAAGTACCACAAATCAAAGTGGTCAACAAATATTAAATGCACAAGGAGTATTGGGAGGATCAGGTAATGGAGTAATTAATACCGCGATAATGATGTTTCCAACCATTCCAGTTTACGATCCCACAAGGCTGAGTGGTTATGGGCATGGAACAATTGAGGATGCAGAAATTTACCTTTATAACCCAGTTGGAATTCGAGAGATGTATAGCAGCAAAGAAGATCATACTCGAATTCTTGGTAATATATTTGTTAATGTAAATCTCACCTCAGATTTAGAGTATAGATTCAATTTTGGAACTGATTCTGATTTTGGATTTAGCAAAAGTCATCAAAGAACAGGACAAATTACAACTGAATTAGTACACCTCTCTGGACTAAGTGAATATAATAGTAAAAGTACAATGTTGCTTTTTGAAAATAGATTAACGTATAAAAAGAAATTTGGTAATCATGACTTTTCAGTCATGGCCTCACAAACAGAACAAGAATTTAAAATTCATCAAAGTGGTATTTCTATTGTTGGAGGTTTTGCGAGTGCTAATCCATTTTTTCAAATTTCAGCAACAACAGCAGCACCCACAGATATTACAACTTCTGGTGATGAGCTTACATCAACGATAAGTTCATTATTAGGTCGTTTTACATATAATTACGATGGGAAGTACTTATTTACAGCTAATGTTCGGTCGGATGGCTCCTCTAAATTTCCTAAAAATAATAGATGGGGTACGTTCCCATCGATTTCACTAGGTTGGAATATTAGTAAGGAAAGTTTCTTCCAGTCATCTATAGTGAACGATCTCAAGCTCAGAGTAGGTTATGGTGTAGTTGGAAATGCAAGTATTGATGATTATGCATATCAGTCATTAATTTTTTCCCGATCTATAGGTGGAAATAATTACAATTTAGGATATGATGATCGAAGCATAATTGGTGCAACAAGAGCAGGAATTGTTAATAATGATCTAAAATGGGAAACATTAAAAGAAACTAATATTGGAATGGATCTTTCATTAATGGATGGAAGTATAGAAATAATTGGAGACATTTATTTTAGTGAATTAGAAGACTTGCTTGTTGACGCTCCAGTTCCTGGAAGTGCTGGCGAAGGTCAATCCAGCACGATTATTAATGCGGCCACAATGGACCGCTCTGGATGGGAATTTTCTTTTCGATATCGTAAATTAGATGGAAATCTTAAATTTGATATAACTGCCAACGTGTTCCAAAACAAAAATGAAGTGACGTATTTACCATTGGGTGATTTGTATGGATTACATTCGATAACAAGCGTTGGTCAGCCTATAGGTCAGATTTATGCACTCGATTATCTTGGTGTATACACTGATGAATCTGAATTAGGTGATAATACTGTAGTTGGTCAAACACCTGAATTAGGAGATGCCAAATATCGGGATATTAGCGATGACGGAGATATTAGTGAGGGGCAAGATAGAATGATCCTAGGTGATCCGAATCCTAAATTACAATACGGATTAAATTTTAGTGCGTATTGGAAAGATTTTGAATTTACGATCTTTTTTCAAGGAATGAATGGTGCAGATGCCTTTAATGCAATTAAATACAACATGAATACTTCCGCACAAACTAGCTATACTGGCGATTATGACCCCTTTATAGATGGTATAGGAACGGATCCCAGGCCTACAGCAGATTTTGGTAGCCCAAATAATATTGCAAGTGGCCTATTTGTTGAAGATGCCTCTTATCTTAGATTAAAAAATATTAGAATTGATTATCAAATACCATGGAGAAGAATAAATAATCTTGGTGTTTTCATCGGTGGTCAGAATCTTTTAACATTTACTAAATATTCAGGGATGGATCCAGAATTTGATAGCAATATATTAGCTCCTGGAGTCGATTGGGGAGGATTTCCAAATATTAGAATATTTAATTCGGGTTTTAATATTACATTTTAGCCATAAAGAAATATGAAAATTTTAAATTTTAAAATAAAAATGATATGCCTAATTATCATTTTTTCATCTTGCGTAAATTTGGAACAAATAAATCCAAATCAGCCAACAGAGGATAGTTTTTGGAAAACAAGGGAAGACTTTTATTCAGGATTGATAGGAGCATATGATTATTTGCAAAGTGGCGAGATGTATGCTGGTCAAATTCAGCAAACTTTTAATTTGCTTTCTGATGAGGGTTTTACTGGTGAACTCGGAGAAACCCTAAATTTGGCAACATTTACATCAGATTTGGATAATGAATTCCACGAGAGCTTATGGTATAATTTCTATATTTTAATAGCCCGATCGTATGAAGTTATTGAAAGAGGAAATAACAGCACTTTAAATGGTATTGATGGTTTAATAGCTGAGGCAAAGTTTTTGGTAGCATTTTCTTATTATCATCTTATAAATGTTTACGGAGATGGTGTTGCCTATGTTGACAGAATTCAAGGTGCCAATGATAGGCCAAGAAAAGCAGAATCAGGTGAGATATGGGTTCTCATTGAAACATTACTTGATGATGCCATTCCATTATTGCCCACATCTTATCCCTCATCAGAATTTGGGAGAGTAACAAGGGGAGCCGCACAATCATTACTCGCTAAGGCATATCTTCAGCAGCGAAATTATATTAGTGCAGAACAAATTTTAAAATCTATTGTCGAATCTGGACTATATGGACTTAATGAAGATTACGAGTCTAACTTTACCGAGGAACTCACTACCGGAAATAAGGAGGTTATTTTTCAAGTTAATTTTCTTGAAAATGGTCCCCAAGAGGAGTCTGACAATGCATGGTATTTTAGAATAAATACACCAGGGCCATCAAATATTGGAATTTGGGCAGATCAGTTGGCATCAGAATTCGCAATTCGATCTTATTTGGTCGAGGCAGATAAAGATGGTAATCTTGATCCAAGAATGAATGTAAGCCTTTTTACAGAATATACTGATCAAACACTCTATGGTCAGACATGGGCATGGTGGATTACAAATACTACAGAAATCGTTACGGGAGCAAGTTTTTATAAATTTAATGAGAATGATGCAGTCTATAATGAAATTAACAACGGTTCAGGTTATGTTCAATGGAAGAATGGAGGGCGAGATATGATTCTGATTCGATATTCAGATATTCTTCTTTTGTTGGCAGAAGCTCTTAATGAAAATGGTAATACCTCAGAGGCTCATTCATATGTAAATATTGTAAGAAATAGATCTAATATGAATAATTTGGAAATTACTGCTGGTCGCGAATTAAACCAAGAAGAATTTAGGCAACAAATTAAGCATGAGCGTTTAGTAGAACTTTGTGGAGAATATTTAAGATTTTTTGATTTAAAGAGATGGGGAGAATATGGGCCTCAAGTGGCAGCTGACTTTACAATTCCAGCTGTGAGCACTACAATCAAAAGAGACTCTATTTTTGAAAATTTTAGGGTTAATAAAGATGAGCTGTTTCCTATTCCATTAGATGAGTTAGACATCAATCCTAACCTTTTACCACAGAACCCCGGATGGTAAATAAATTATATTTCAATTTCATTTTCTCTGTTTTATTGAAATATTAGATATGACAACTATTGACTCATCCTTTAAAATTATTTTATTAAAAAGCAATCAAATTATAAAAATCTTTATTAATGATTTTTTTTTATAGTATCAATAATAACTACACTAAATGATTTAATTCGAATTAAATGAAAAATTATACCTTTTTTCTTTTATTTCTGGGGTTTATATCTTGTGAAAACTCTAACCAAGAATATATAACTATTGCTGAAGATAAACTTCGAAATAAAATTGCCGGAGGATGGGCAGGTAAAATGATTGGGGTGTCATATGGTGCACCCACGGAGTTTGTTTATAATGGGAGAATTAATGAAGATCCAATAGATTGGTCTCCTGAGACACTTAGAAGATCAATTTCAGAGGATGATTTATATGTTCAAATGAGCTTTATGATGACCATGGATAAATATGGAATTGATGCACCCGTTGAGAAATTTGGAGAAGCATTTGCTAACTCAGGTTATATGTTATGGCATGCTAACCGAGGAGCTAGAATGAATATATGGAACGGAATTATGCCACCGGATTCAGGACATCCTGATTATAACCTACATTCAGATGATATCGATTTCCAAATTGAGGCCGATTATATAGGTCTGATGAATCCTGGTATGCCTCAATCTTCTAATAAAATTTGTGATAAAATTGGTCACATTATGAATTATGGTGATGGAGTTTATGGAGGAATGTTTGTAAGCGCATTATATGCAGCAGCATATTTTGAAAATGATGTTAAAAAAGTACTTTTTACAGCTATGAAATCATTACCCATTGAGAGTAGTTATCATGCCATTTTGCGTGATGTCGTTGATGGATATGAACGAAATCCTAAAGATTGGAAAAAGACTTGGAAAAGAATATATGATAAATGGGGAGAAACTGACATTTGCTGTGCACTATCGGAATATAATATTGATGCGAAGCTGAATGGCGCCTTTATTGCCATTGGTTTGCTGTATGGAGAGGGAGATTTTGAAAGGAGTATGGAAATTAGTGCCAGATGCGGAGCTGATTCCGATTGTAATCCGTCAAATTGTGCAGGGGTAATGGGTATTATACTTGGTTATGATAAAATACCCAGCGAATGGACAAAATACATAGATGAAATAGCTGACTCACTGTTTATTTATACTGATTATTCATTTAATAAGGCTGTTGATCGCACGCTTTATTATGCAAAAGAATTAGTTTTTAAGAACGGAGGAAAAATGGAAGATGATTTTTTATTTATAAAAAAACAGGAACCTGTTCCGGCGAAACTAGAAGTCTCTTTTCCAAATATATTTCCCAAAGAAAAGGTTACTATCACGGATACGAATTACTGGGAATGGAAAGGTGATTGGGAAAAAGTAAGTCAAACCAATCAATGGGATGGTGAAGAGACTCAAATGCAAGCTGAAACTGCTGGATCTGAATTAACGTTAAAATTTAATGGAACGGGAGCAGTAATCATGGGGAGATTTGATATTGATTGTGGTCAAGTTGATATTTTCATTGATAGTGAATTTCACCGATCCAGAGATAATTATTATAAAAAGATGAACTGGGGCGCAGGAGATGGATGGTTAAATGGAGCACATTTGGCACATATTATGAACTTAGAAAAAGGTGATCATAAGCTAAGTATCAAAATTAAAAATGAAAAATCAGAGAAATCTGAGGGTAATAAACTTAAAGTAGCCAGAGCTATTATTTACGATGAAATTTAAATGATATTATGATTAGATTTATCCTCAGTTCATTAATTATTTGTAGCTTAATAATTAATGGTTGCTCTGTAAAAAAAGATCCTTCTCATAGGGAAGTGGTACATATTTTCAATGAAGCTTGGAATACGGGAAAATATGAGTTACTTGAAACAGCTGTTCATCAAGATTATTTAAAGCGTGAAGGAAATCTGGAGATAAATGGAATAAAATCTCTTGTGGAATACATCAAAAATTACAGAGAATCTTATTTTAACATAAAAATCAATTACTTAGAGGAATTATATAGCGCAGAAAAGGCTGCAGTCAATTTTGAAATTGAAGGAACCCCAAAGAAAAGTGGTAGGAAATTTAAAGCAGAGGGAATTGTTATTTTTCAATTCAAAAATGGAAAAATTATTGGCGATCATAGTGTGTTTGATCAAGTTTCTGCATTAAGTCAGCAAGGATATAAACTTGAGCCGCAAGAATTAAATAAGCAAAGAATACTATTTGATACAGATGCGAATAATGAGCTTGACGATCAACATGCGTTGGCATACCTATTATTTAGTGGTAATGATTTTGATGTTGAAGGAATTACTGTTAACAAGACAAAAAATGGTGGTGATATTGATTCACATTATAATGAAGCTAAAAGAATTCTTCAGCTATGTGGCATAGATCAGAAAATAAATATATATAAAGGTGCCAGTGGTAGTTTTGATGAAATTAAAAAAGACATAAAAAATCCTAATTTCGACGGTGCTGATGCAGTAAATTTTATTATTTCAAAAGCAAAGGAATCAAATAATAGAAAACTTATTTTATTACCTGTAGGTAAGTTAACTAATATAGCATTGGCTTTATTAAGAGAGCCGTCCATTATGGATAATATTAGAATTGTTTGGCTTGGCTCAAATTATCCTGAATCAGGAGAGTATAATCAGGAAGATGACCCAACTGCCCTTCAATATATCCTAGATAGTAAGGTGAATTTTGAAATTGTTCTGGTTAGATACGACAGACCTTCAGGGACCGATGCTGTTAAAGCTTACCTAAAAGATATAAGAACTATAATGCCTGGTTTGGGTCCTAAAATAACAAAACCTGTAATTGGCAGGGATGGTATTGAATACTTAAATTTCGGTGATTACTCAGTTAGTCTATTTGAAAAAATTGAAGATTTTGATGATGGATATGATCAGGGATACAACCAAGCTCGAGCACTTTTTGATATGGCCGCAGTCGCAATAATAAAAAATTCGTCATGGGCAATCGCCACTGAAATTGCAAGTCCCTCTTTAAAACAAAGCAAATGGATAGAAAGGCCTCAAAATGATAGAAAAATCATAATTTGGCATGATTTTAATAAAGATGAAATTATGAAAAATTTTTACTATACAATGAAAAATCATGTTCTAGTTTCAAATTCTAATTAATAGATTTAGAAGAATACTAAAATTCTATCATGAAAAAAATTATAGGAATACTAGCTCTAATTTATTTTGTCAATATTTCTTATTTGAGTGGACAAACTATCAATAAAGAAGAGTATATGGACAAAATGAAAGGATTTTGGCTTGGCAGTTGTATAGCAAATTGGACAGGTCTAAAAACCGAAGGCCAGAGAAATGGAAAACCATATTATACTGATGATGATTGGAATACAAATCAAGGTAATGAAGATTATGGCACTTACATTGATTTCGTTTTAAATAAAGAAATATGGGGTGCAGATGATGATACAGATATAGAATACATCTATCAGCACGCCATGGAAACTTACAATACCTATCGGCTAACAGGTGATCAAATAAGACTACAGTGGCTAGACCATATTTCGGCTGAGGAGGAAAACTTTCTTTGGGTATCGAATGAATCTGCTTTTAATCTCATGCGAGAAGAAAAGATAATTCCTCCAGCCACATCTTTACCCTATTTAAATGATAACTGGGAAATGATAGATGCCCAGCTGACTACAGAAATATTTGGATTACTAGCCCCCTTGAGACCAAATCTTGCCTTAGATCTATCATATCTTCCAATCAGAACTACTGCTTATTCTCACTCTATGTACGCTGCGCAATTTTATGTAATTATGCACTCACTTTCAATTGGAATAGATAAAGATTTATCTAGAAAAAATCAAATATTGCAATTAGCCGACTCCGCAAGAAGTTTTATTCCCGAGACATCTTACATCGCTAAAATGTATGATTGGGTTCGAAACGAGTATATAAACTCTGAGGATAAAAATGATTGGGAAATAGTTCGAGATACATTTCATGACCATTATATTGAAGGGGGTACAGATGGTTACAAATATACAGAGTTTTATGATTGTGGAAGCAATTTTGGTTTTAGTATAATCAGTCTTCTTTTTGGTGAAGGTGATATTAAAAGGACAATTCAAATTGGAACATTATCAGGACAAGACTCAGATAACCCAACTGCGACTTGGGGTGGCCTTTTAGGTTTTATATACGGTTTTGATTCTATACAAGACCATTTTAATAAATATGACTTTTCTGAGTTCTATAATATCAATCGAACCCGAGTGAATTTTGGTGATACATTAGACACCTTCTCAGGTATGGCGCGTCGTTTTATATCATTAGTTAATAAAGTCATTATTGAAGAAATTAGAGGCAAGGTTACCGATGAATTTTGGATAATTGATAAACCATTAAATAAAAATTATTATTTATCATCAACCAATGGTATGGATGATGGCGATGGCACTATAGATAGGCCTTGGAGTTCATTAAATAAAATTGATAAGTATGTGTTTAATCCAGGTGATTCAATACTTTTCCAACGTGGATCTCATTGGAATGGAGCTATAAAAATTACGTCCTCAGGTTCTTTCAATTATCCGATTGTATTTAGCTCTTATGGTATTGGTGATAAGCCCTCAATTAGTAACTCTAATCCAAACATTAATAGCGGAAACGCTTTTCAAATAATGGCAAATCATATTACAATTAATGATTTATATATTTTTAATTGTGGCCTAAGTGGTCCTAGATCCGTTGCAGGAATATCTTCTTTTAATCGAGAAAATCATCATATTACAATACAGAATTGTGAATTTAGTCAATGCCGTGTAGGAGTCCGGCTTTATGCTAATAACATCCAAATAATAAATAATTATTTTCATAGCCCAGGAGGAGGTATTAATGAATGGTGGGGTCCAATGGCTATAGTGGTATCAGGTTTTGATGGTGAAATTGGTTATAACACAATTGAAGGATTTTTAGCTCCAAATAATTATGGTTTTGATGGGGGAGCAATTGAGATTGATGATGAGGGTATTCATACAAACTGGAAAATACATCACAATATTAGCCGCGGCAATCAAGGATTTCTTGAGACTTACGATAACTCAGAATGTGATAATTGTACTTGGGGTAATCTTAAAATATATTACAATTACAGTGATGATTACCAATGGTTTTTGGATGGGCCAATAGGAGATGATCCGTTTATTGAAAACAATACAATCCTTCGCACTCTTCCCGCAAACACGGATTTCAATTGGGGTATAAGTCTTCATCATGCTATTCCTAAAGGATCAATTCGTAATAATATTTTCGTTTTAGCGAATGATGTTAAAGCGTTCAAATGGGAAAATCCAGGAAATTCTACTCGTAGTAATATCTATTTCTCTATAGATAGCAGTTCCAATAATCCAAAAGGATATCCGCTTGGCGAAAATGAGATAATTGCAGACCCAATGTTTATCAGTTTTAATGACCGCAATTTGAATTTACTAGAGAGAAGTCCAGCAGTTGATAGAGGTGAAAATACTCTCTATGAAAAAGATCTCAATGATAATAAGATCCCCTTTGGGAATGGTACTGACATAGGAGCTTTTGAATCTTCATTTTATGCGATAGTCCCGCTGTATGACATACAAATAAACAATTTAAATGTAGACTTAGATGCAACCGGTAGTTTAGCTGAGAGAAACCAGAATATCATTACATACGAGTGGGATTTTGGAGATGGAGAAAAAAACTTTGGTAGTGATGTTTCTCATTCTTATTCCGACGCGGGAACATATAAAATAACATTAAAAGTCACTTCAAGCTCAGGCATAGTATCAGAAATATCTAAAATTATTACGGTTCAAAAATTACCAGATCCCCTATTCCATACATGGCACTCCTATGATGTTCAAATTCAATCAGGCAATCCTCAAGCATACGTGAGTGACGGAACAACGGAGGTACCCCTGCAGTTTTATATTTCTTCAAATGACGATGGAATAATTAAAGGGGATTTACTGGAAAATTATAATCCTAAGGAACATCCAGATAATTTTAATCGATTAAAAAATTTCTGGGGGGAAGATTACCCTTATGTGGGCAAAAGCATTGTGCCACAAGGAGTTGACATAGCAGAAAATATAGGCCGGTTTCCTGGAGTCTTAGATTTACAAATGCATCCAACTGACTCCAAAAAACTGTTGATTTGTGCTTTTGAAGTTCCCTATTCTGGAAACTACACCATCTCAAATTTTGGCATAAGGCGTGTTCATAACGATAACTCAGACTCAGAGCTAAAACTATTTACAGAACAAAAAGGGATGGTCGCTTCTATTAATGGAAGAAGTCGTTCTTGGAATTATGACGCAAAAATATTTGAGTTGAAAAATATGACGAAAGGTGATTTTATATATTTTGCTGTGGGTAATGTGGACGGATTTTCAAACGATGCGGTTGAAATTTCATGGAGTATTAAATTAAATGATCTGACAACCGGGTTTATGGAATTAGATGAAAAGGACGATTTTAAAATCATCCCAAATCCTTCAAATGGCCTATTTAAGCTATTTTTTGGGGAAAATATGGTTAGAAATGATTTAGAGATGAATGTTTCAAACATTGTCGGAAAGAAAATTGAAAATTTTAAGTTAACAAGTAATAATTTAACTTTCGATTTGTCACATTATCCTCCCGGCATCTATATAGTCCGTTGTGGTAAGATCTTTAAACGACTAATAATTGGCTAATAGAAATTTGTAAGAAATTTAAGTAACTACTGTGAATTCTAATTAAACTAATTTTTTAAATACAAGATTTATGTTTATTGTAAAATCGTACCCTTTAGCCGTCTTATTATGTATAATTACAATGCTATGTTGGGGCTCTTGGGCAAATACTCAAAAAATGGCATCAAAAAAATGGGAATTTCCCCTATTCTATTGGGACTACACCTTTGGCATTATTTTTCTTTCCCTCGTAATGGGACTATCATTAGGTAGTTTTGGAGAGAATGGACAAGCATTTATACCTAATATTTTTCAAGCCAGCCTAAATGCCATTTTATTGGCTTTGATAGGTGGAATTGTTTTTAATATTGCTAATTTACTTCTTGTAGCTGCTATCGACATAGCTGGAATGGCGACTGCTTTTCCTATTGGAATAGGAATTGCTCTTGTCCTTGGTGTTATTCTTAATTTTATAGCTGTACCAATTGGAGATCCAATTTTACTTTTTATAGGAGTTGGTTTTGTTACATCTGCGATTGTTGTTGATGCCTTAATTTATAAAAAAATTTCAAGCGGAAAATCAACTAGAAAGGGTATATTGTTGTCCTTAACTGCAGGAATTTTGATGGGATTTTTTTATCGTTTCGTTGCCGCCTCCATGTCAACCGATTTTGTAAATCCCGATAAAGGTTTGTTAACTCCTTATTCAGCAGTTTTTATCTTCTCAATAGGAATATTCCTGTCAAATTTTTTATTTAATACATTTTTCATGTATCGACCTGTGACTGGAGACAAAGTATCATACAATGATTATTTTTCAAGAGGCAATCCTAAATTACATATTATCGGAATATTCGGTGGAATGATATGGGCTCTTGGTATG
Source organism: uncultured Flammeovirgaceae bacterium (assembly GCA_913045135.1). Taxonomy (GTDB): domain Bacteria; phylum Bacteroidota; class Bacteroidia; order Cytophagales; family Cyclobacteriaceae; genus UBA4465. Next base: position 18,626 of record CAJWQD010000010.1, read on the forward strand.
TTATTAAATATGATAGCTGCTGGCAAAGCTGGTTTTGCAATTTCATATGGTTTGGGTCAAGGGGCAACAATGGTAGCCGCGGTTTGGGGTGTATTTATTTGGAAGGAATTTAAACATGCTCCCAAGGGGACTAATAGTTTAATATGGCTGATGTTTCTTTTATTTATCCTGGGACTTGGTCTTATCATAATGGCTAAAAACGTATAAATATGGGAAAGATAGTTGTAGTCGGAAGTAGCAATACAGATCTTGTAGTTGATTCAAAAAAAATACCATCGCCAGGCGAAACTGTCCTTGGAGGAGATTTTAACATGATTTCAGGTGGCAAAGGTGCTAATCAGGCAGTTGCCGCATCAAGAGCAGGAAGTGACGTTACCTTTATTTGTAAAGTTGGTAACGATTATTTTGGAAATAGAGCTATTCAAGAATATAAAAAAGAGAATATTAATTTAAATCATATTTTCATTGATAAAGTACATCCCTCTGGTGTAGCAGTAATTATAGTTGATGAAATATCAGGTGAAAATTCAATAGTTGTAGCGCCGGGATCAAATAATTATTTATCTGTTAAAGATATTATGCTAGTTGAAGAAAAAATAATTCGAGCGGATATTGTTCTAATTCAGTTAGAAATTCCAATATCAACAGTGGAGTGTGTCTTGAGATTGGCAAAAAAAAATAACGTTAAAACTATTTTAAATCCAGCACCAGCTCAAATGCTTTCCGATGAATTACTAAGTATGGTTGATATTATTACACCCAATGAGTCTGAAACAGAAAATCTAATAGGAATTTATCCTGACAATGAAGAAAAACTCGAGGCAGCTGGAAAAGAATTATTAAAAAAAGTAAGGAATGCAATTTTAATAACACTTGGTGAAAAAGGTGTTTATTTAAACTCAAAAAATAAAAGTTCTCAATTAATTCCAGCCAAGAACGTGAAAGCAATAGATACAACTGCCGCAGGAGATGTATTCAATGGATATTTAGCATCTTCCTTATCTGATAATAAAAAGTTAGAAGAAGCGATAAACATAGCCATTGAAGCGGCTGCTATTTCAGTAACAAAACGAGGAGCTCAGCCTTCTATTCCCGTAATAAATGAGTTAATTAATTTTAATCAATAAATTATTTTTCGAGATCACGTTTTAGAATTATTTTTTATCAGATATTGAATTTTAACCATAATTACATGTGACCAGAGTAGTTAACTTATAAAGTTTAATTGGAGAAAAATGTCCCATAAATAGTCATCAAACTAACTTATCTTCGAAATTCCATGTATAGAAAAATTCTTATTCAATTGCTTATTCTAATTATAATAACTAATTCTAGATATGCACTAAGCCAAACTAATTTAGAAGTTATTTACCCTTCCAAAAATACTATTATAGATTATCATGATCGATGGACGAAAAATCATTATAAAAAAAGGATAAAAAAATTTAAAAAAAATCCTATAAATCCTGGAGATGTTGTTTTCATTGGTAATAGCATTACTGAAGGAGGTAAAGATTGGGGAGGTAAATTGAACATTGAGAATGTAAAGAATAGAGGTATTTCTGGAGATGTCACTGATGGAGTTCTTTTAAGACTTGGTGAATTGATTAAGTATGAGCCCAAGTCAATATTTATAATGATTGGCGTAAATGACCTCTTCAATCTTTACTATCGTAAAGAAATCCCCTCACCCGACTATGTAATTAAGAATTTACTTAAAATTACGACTCTGCTCCACGAAAAATTACCCAATACAAAGCTTTATCTTCAAACTCTCTTACCAACTGCCAGAGATTTCATAAATCAAAGTATAGATGTTGTAAACGCTTCAATAAAAGTACATCAATCAGATGAAACTTATACCTTAATTGATCTTAACCCACATTTTACTGCTGATGATGGATTGATTAATACATCTTTGACATATGATGGTACCCATCTAAATAGTCAAGGTTACCTGCTATGGTCAGAACTAATAATGAAATACTTATAAATAATTTTTTTATTAGTTAGATACCACAACTAATCCCTTTTTAGTATTCTCCTTTTAAACTTATAGTTTTTCTTGGCATCACTAGAATAGTCGATTTTAAGTTAGTCCATTTTTTCAATACAAAATCGAAATACGATTTTCCACATGCTAAATTCTCTAAAAGCAAACAGTATACTTGTTTTTGCACTGCTTTCATTGAAAATTCAACTTTATGCCCCGCATAAAGGCCTTATATTAGATCAAATCCACCTGCAACCCATTATAGGAGCCTTTATTTTGGGTAAAGATACTGTTCGAACTAATGATCAAGTTATTTTTTATTATCACCCAGGTTATAAGATTTTGAACTTTACGCCATTCGCCCATCTCGCATCACAAGTTTACGATCAGCCATGTCGGCGAGTTCTTCATTGTGAGTGATTATCACAAAAGCATGGCCCAGGTCATCCCTGAGTTCAAAGAATAATTTATGCAGAGCACGCGCATTAGAAGAATCTAGGTTACCTGAAGGTTCATCCGCAAAAATTATCTCCGGTTGATTGATAAGCGCACGTGCCACAGCCACTCGATGTTGCTCTCCACCAGACAATTCCGACGGTTTGTGGGAAGACCTTTCTTTTATCCCCAAGCGGTCTAAAAGCTCCATTCCTGATTTTAATACCTCAGCCTCACCACGTTTACCAATATAGCCAGGTATACATACATTTTCTATAGCTGTGAACTCTGGTAAAAGATTATGGAATTGAAAAATAAGACCAATATTATCATTCCTAAATTTAGCCAACTTTTTCGATGATAACGAAAATAAATTTTGTCCCTTAAGTTTTACAGATCCTTTATCTGGCTTATCCAAGCTTGCTAAAATATGGAGTAACGTACTTTTTCCTGCACCTGAAGCACCTACAATCGATATCACCTCTTTTTCGACTATTTCCAAATCTATTCCTTTCAATACTTTGAGTGTCCCAAAACTTTTATAAACGTCTCTGGCATTTAGCATAATTGCAAATATAGTTGTCAATTATTTATATAATTTGATTAAACCCAAACTATGAATTAGATTCGCAAAATAATCAAGTAAACAATTGCGCTTTCCTCTGTTCAGAATTAAAAAAATTAATCCATGAATATCCACGAATACCAGGCAAAAGAAATATTAGCACGCTACGGCGTGGCCATCCAGCGAGGAAAAGTGGCAAGTACAGTTGATGAAGCGATTTCAGCGGCACAAGACATTCAAAAAGAAACGAACTCTGATTGGTTAGTAATCAAAGCACAAATTCATGCAGGGGGCAGAGGAAAAGGTAAAATAAATGAGACCGGATCACATGGTGTAATTTTAGCAAAAAATATCGACCAAGTAGGTCCCAAAAGTGCCGCTATTTTAGGAGGTATGCTCGTTACTCATCAAACTGGACCTGAAGGTAAGAAAGTCAATAAAATACTGATTGCAGAGGACGTATATTATCCTGGAGCTTCTAAACCGAAGGAATATTACCTATCAATCCTTTTAGATCGCGGAGCGGGGCAAAATGTGATTATGGCCTCCACTGAAGGAGGAATGGATATAGAAACAGTAGCTAAAAATACTCCTGAAAAAATAATTAAAGAATGGATAGACCCTGCTATTGGCCTAGGTCGTTTTCAAGCACAAAAAGTAGCCTTTGCGTTAGGTCTGAACGGGACCTCTTTAAAAAAAATGGTAAAGTTCATTCAAGCCCTTTATGAAGCCTTTCAAGACACAGATTCAGCGATGTTTGAAATCAACCCTGTACTTAAAACTTCAGACGAAAAAATATTAGCTGTGGATGCCAAAGTAAATATTGATGACAATGCCCTTTTTAGACAAAAAGAGATTTTAGAACTCAGGGACTTATCAGAGGAAGATCCCTTGGAAATCGCAGCAGCAACGCATGGTCTTAATTACGTGAAATTAAATGGGAATGTTGGCTGTATGGTCAACGGCGCCGGTCTTGCCATGGCTACAATGGATATGATTAAACTGTCTGGAGGTGAACCTGCCAACTTTCTTGATGTTGGAGGTGGTGCCAGCGCCAAAACAGTAGAGGCAGGTTTTAGAATTATTTTAAAAGATCCAAAAGTAAAAGCCATCCTTGTAAATATTTTTGGAGGTATCGTCCGATGTGATCGTGTTGCCAACGGTGTAGTGGAAGCCTGTAAAAAAATTGGGAGTATTGAGGTTCCCATTATCGTAAGACTCCAAGGAACAAATGCTGAAGAAGGGGTCAAAATTATTGAATCTTCGGGATTGAAGGTTACCTCAGCCATCCTACTCAAAGACGCTGCTCAAAGGGTTAAAGAGGTGTTGTAGGCCTAAATAAAATATAAGCGAAATCAAAAAGAGATCTATTTAAACATAATATTATTTTTAAAGCAATTTGATTTAAAAGAAACAAATTATCGGAGGTTTTTCTCAATTCAATGGGTTAATTGATTTTTTTTTAATAAATTTATACTGAGATTATTTTAATTAACAATCTCTTTTTTCTTCATATTATTTTGGTCAATGAATTGGGCTATCATTTTGATAGCCCTTTCTTTTTAATCTCAGTTCTAAATTTCATATGTTTAATTTTTTACCTCATGAAAATTAAAGTTGTTTTAATCGTAATCATCTCTTGTCTTGAATCAGTGGCATTCAGCCAATCATTAAACCTAATGAAAAGATCCCATTTTGAAGCGGAAAAAATAATGGCTAAAGTAATTGAATGGCGCCATGACATTCATGAGCATCCAGAGTTATCAAACTTGGAATTTAAAACAGCAGCCAAAGTCGCCCAACATATGAGCGATTTAGGCCTAAAAGTGAAAGAAGGTGTAGCCAAAACAGGTGTCGTAGGTATTTTAGTGGGAGACCAACCTGGTCCCGTGATTGCCTTGAGAGCTGATATGGATGGGCTTCCGGTTACGGAAAGAGTGGAACTCTCATGGGCTTCAAAGGCCACTTCTATTTATAATAATAAAGCTACGGGTGTCATGCATGCTTGTGGTCACGATACACATGTCGCCATATTAATGGGTGTTGCTGAAGTACTCAGCGGTCTTAAAAAAGATTTAAAAGGAACCGTTAAATTTATTTTTCAACCCGCAGAAGAGGGCCCTCCTCCGGGAGAAGAAGGTGGAGCTAAACTAATGATTAAGGAAGGAGTGCTAATGAATCCAAAAGTAGAGGTTGCCTTTGGTCTTCATATTTCGGCTGATACTCCTGAGGGAATGCTTACTTATAAATCTGGTAGTATATTAGCTGCAGCAGATCGTTTTGTAATTAAGGTTGAAGGAAAACAATCTCACGGCTCACAACCCTGGGCTTCAATAGATCCCATAGTCACCTCGGCACAAATCATCAATGGCATTCAAACAATCATCAGTCGACAAACAGAGCTCACCAATGAAGGTGCCGTTATTACAGTTGGAATGATCAACTCAGGGATACGTAATAATATCATTCCTGAAAGTGCTGAAATGATCGGTACCATTCGTACATTGGATACAAAAATGCAAGACAAAATTCATAATGATCTGATCCGAACAGCTACAAAAATAGGAGAGAGCATGGGTGCGCACGTAACTGTAGACATTGAACGAGAAGTTCCACTAACTTTCAATGATCCTGCGCTCACCAAAAAAGCAGTCAGCTGGCTCAAACAGAACCTTGGGCCCAAATATGTCCTATTACAACGTGCCATTACGGGAGCTGAAGATTTCTCTTTCTTCGGACAAAAGGTACCCTCCTTTTTCTTTTTCATCGGAGGATGTCCAAAAGGATCCGATCCAGCTTTGGCAGCTCCACACCATACCCCAGACTTTTATGTCACTGATTCAGCGATGATCACTGGGGTCAAGGCTATGTTAGGATTGACCATAGGCTACATGAATGACCCTTTAGAATAACTACCCTTTTACTTTTCTTTGAGTACGGCTTCATTAAGATCAATAACTTGCAGCAATAAATCTAGTTAACCTAAAACTTCCATTAGGTTTAGTCCAACCTTTTCTCCAAAGAGCTCGGGTAATTTACATCTAATTATCAGGAATTTTCCCTCCAAATTCCTGTGGAATCGACCTATATTTGAATTATAATGCCAAGGCCTAATGCCACCATGGATACAACCATAATATATTCATATATCACCGCTATCATTAGAGCGGTCCAATAAATTTATAAATATTCCATTCGATTATTACCGAAAGGCTACAAATACAACCTTTCATCCCAAATAAGAAAGCTCTGTTTCAAAAATTCTTTAAATTCATATTACTCAAAAAAAAAAATGAAAAATATATTTGCTTATCTACTGCTCGCATTTCTTTTTACATTAGGTATCAGCCCCTCATCATGGGCGCAAAAAAATCAATCCAAAACAAAGACCATTCATCAAGAAATTCCAGTAAGTAAACTTGGTGGATTAGAATGGAGAATGGTTGGCCCTTTTCGAGGAGGTCGGTCAGCTACTGTAACAGGTGTCATTGGTCATCGCAATCTGTATTATATGGGTACCGCAGGAGGCGGAGTTTGGAAAACTACAGATGGAGGTCAAACTTGGGAAAACATTTCGGATGGATTCTATGGCGGATCCATCGGTGCGATTGCAGTCAGTGTATCTGATCCAAATATCATATATGTGGGCGAAGGAGAGGAAACAGTTAGAGGAAACGTCTCTTCTGGTAGAGGACTATGGAAAAGCACTAATGCGGGCAAGACCTGGCAATCTATAGGACTCAAACAAAGTGAACACATCGGTCGAATTCGGATTCATCCAACTAACCCGAATATGGTTTACGTTGCTGCGATGGGAAATCTCTGGAAACCAAATGCTCAGCGAGGTGTTTTCAGATCTAAAAATGGTGGAGAAACATGGGAAAAAATATTATTTGAATCAGACAGGGCCGGTGCCGTAGATTTACTTTTAGATCCAAATAATCCAAGAATTATCTATGCCAATACTTGGGAAATAAAGCGTAATGGCTACCGTATGGACAGCGGAGGACCCGGAAGTAAACTTTGGCGAAGCAGGGACGGTGGAGATCATTGGGAAGAATTAACTCACAAGCCAGGCCTACCGAAAGGCGTTTGGGGTATTTCAGGTGTAACTATTTCCCCATTAAACTCTAAAAAAGTTTGGGTTCTCATAGAAAATGCCAAGGGAGGCGTCTATCGATCTGATGACGGAGGAGAGAAATGGACCTATATCAGCTCAAAAAATGCATTAAGACAACGAGCATGGTATTATTCACGCATTTACGCAGATACACAAAATGAAGATCGCTTGTATGTCATGAATACGAGTTATCATCGCTCTAATGACGGGGGTAAAACTTGGGAGGAATTCAATTCGCCCCACGGTGACCACCATGACCTTTGGATTGATCCCGACGACAATCAACGAATGATCATAGCCGATGATGGGGGCGCACAAGTATCGGTAAACGGCGGTATCAATTGGACGACTTACCACAACCAACCCACCGCCCAGTTTTACCGGGTTACCACCGATAACAGTTTCCCTTTCAAAATACTCGGTGCACAACAAGATAACTCAGCTATCAGGATATCCCACAGAAGCAGTGGAGGCGCCATCACTGAACAAGATTGGGAACCTACTGCAGGCGGAGAAAGTGCGCATCTTGCTCCAGATCCGAAAAATCCAAATATCGTATATGGGGGTACATATAAAGGTTATATGAACCGAAAAGATCATATTACAGGCCAGATACGTTCTACTAATGTTTGGCCATACAATCCAGCAGGATCAGGTGTGGAAGTAATGAAATACCGATTCAATTGGAACTATCCCGTGATGTTCAGTCCCCATGATCCCTACAAACTCTATGCAGGATCAAATTACCTACATGAAAGTGTAAATGAAGGACAGAGCTGGCAAGTGATCAGTCCTGATCTTACCCGTAATGAATCGCATACCTTAAAATCATCAGGAGGTCCTATTACCCAAGATAACACGGGTGTAGAATTTTATGGTACCCTTTTTTCTATCGTAGAAAGTAAACAAGAACCAGGCTTAATTTATACAGGAAGCGATGACGGCTTGATCCATGTCACCAACAATGGAGGTAAAAACTGGACTGATATCACTCCCCCGATGTCTCCAAAAAACAACATGATCAACTGTATTGAGGTAGATCCACATCATCCCGGTGGTGTGTATGTAGCAGGAACAGCGTATAAATTTGGAGATTACACCCCCTATCTCTACAAATCCAAAGATTATGGCAAAACATGGACCGTTATTACTTCAGGTATTAAAAAGAACGATTACACACGAGCCATTCGAGCTGATTTAGTGCGTCCCGGACTTTTGTATGCTGGTACCGAATGGGGTCTTTACATATCTTATGATGACGGAGCAAATTGGGAAAATTTTAGGTTGAACCTTCCTATTGTATCTATTCGAGATTTGCACGTTCGTGAGGAATATTTAATCGCAGCTACGCACGGACGTTCCTTTTGGATGATTGATGATTTGGGGCCCGTAAGACAAATAAATGATCAAGTTTTGGCCAAGAGTAATCACCTCTATGCACCTAAGCCTGCCTACAGAATAGCACAAAGTAGCCAAGTTGCCAATACCAGAACAGAAGGGACCAATCATCCCAATGGAGCTTTACTTAATTTCTTTGTAGAAGATGATAAAGCAGAAGTACATATTGAAATTTTAGAATCAGACGGATCCTTAATACGATCTTACTCCAATGAATCGAAAAAAAAATCTTCAAAACTCCAGGTAAAGACTGGAGGTAATAAATTTATATGGAATCTGCGTTATCCTGGATTTCTAGATTTTCCAGGCATGGTGCTCTATTCTTCGCCTAATCTGGGTCCAAAAGCGGTACCTGGTACCTATTTAATCCGACTAGTAGTGGACGCAGATACCATACAACAAAATTTGACAGTTTTAGGAGATCCTCGAATGTCCAACACTGCATCTGATTATCAAGCTCAATTTGAATTTTTAATCCTAGTCAGGGATAAGGTTAGTCAGGCGCATCAGGCCATGCTTGATATTGAAAGAATAAGGAAAGAAGTTAATTTTGTAAAATCTAAAATTAAAGACCCTATCATACTCGATAAAATGATAGCTTTTATGGACAATTTAACCGTTATTGAAAGCACCATTCACCAAACAAAAAACAAAAGCAATCAGGACCCATTAAATTACGGTATCAAAGTCAATAATAGATTGGCCTTTTTAATGGCAGACCAACAAAGGGGCGACTATCCGCCAACGGATCAAGCATACGAGGTTTATACTGAGCTTGCTGCAGATCTTGATAAGATTTTAAAAGAAATGAAAAACTTATGTGCCCAATCCATTCCTAATTTAAATGAGGCTTTAAATGGATTTGAAGCTATTTCTACGCCAGAATAAATATGAGATTTTGGAGATAGAGTTCTTCGGTGCCTAACATAATGGACCGATGAAATTAATAATCTATTATTTTTTGGATAGATTCAGAATTGCGACAGATGAGTGCGAGACCTTTCTTTTGAATGATAGGACGCTCCATTAAAATGGGATGATCTACCATAGCCTGAATCCAGTCTACTTTATCAGAATGGAATGATTCATAATTTTATTTAAATATCTTTTCTCCTCTTCTGATTAAATCATATGGTAAGATATCCAATGCTGCTACCAGTATTCCCAGTTGTGCACTGTCTAAGGGTGTTTTGAGATATTCAATGACTTCCACTTCTAAACCCGAAACCATTAACTCCTTCAAAGCAAAACGACTTTTTCTGCATCTATTATTATGGTATATTTTAACCATCAAGTTTTTTTTATGAACTTTAAATTTACAATACCTCTACCACTAAATTATGATTCGTGTAAATACAAATATCTGCTGCAATGGTTAAACTTTCGCGAACAATTTCCTCTGCTGTGAGGTGATCTGCATGCTTTTTAAGTGCCAAGGCCGCTGATTTTGCATATTGACTACCACTCCCTATGGAAGCCACATCTTCATCTGGATCCAAAACATCTCCAGTACCAGAAATAACCAACATTTCATTTTTATCTGCAACAATCATCATGGCCTCCAACTGTCGTAAATACTTATCCCTACGCCAATCCTTGGCCAATTCGACCGCTGCCCGCTTTAAATTACCCGAAAATGCGCTCAATTTTTCATCAAATCGATCTAACAAAGTAAAAGCATCTGCAGTAGAACCTGCAAATCCAGTTATTATGGCCCCTTCGGAAAGCTTTCTTATCTTTTTTACATGGCTCTTGGCGACCGTAGTACCCATAGTCGCTTGCCCATCTGCTCCCAGAGCCATCTTACCCTTGTGATAAACAGCTAATACCGTTGTAGATTTTATTTTTAATTTAGCCATAATATTATTTTAACAAAAAATCAGACTTATACATGTCGAATTTTATTATACCAATAAACGCACAGGGTCTTCAAGCATTGATTTCAGACTTTTAAGAAAAGCAGCTCCAACGGCACCATCGACGGCTCGATGATCACACGATAAAGTTACCTTCATATTATGCCCTGGACTTATTACGCTATCTTTCACTATCACCGCCTCTTTTATACCTCCTATAGCTAGAATACATGCATTGGGAGGATTGATGATGGCTGTAAACTCTTCAACACCAAACATGCCCAGATTAGAAATACTAAACGTATTACCAGTAAACTCTTCTGGCGCTAATTTCTTATCAACCGCACGTTGGGCCAAATCCTTTACCTCTGATGATATTTGGGCCAAAGATTTATTATCCGCAAACTTCACCACAGGTACTACCAAGCCGTCTGGTATGGCAACAGCAACACCAATATGTATGTGCTGATGCTTCTGCATCTTATCTTCTAACCAGCTCACATTAACATCAGGATGCTGCCTGATAGCACTGGCGACTGCCTTAAGTATAATATCATTAAAAGAAATCTTTACTGGAGATACTTCGTTCACACTCACCCTAGCGACAATAGCTCTGTCCATATTGATTTCCATTGTTAAATAGAAATGGGGAGCACTGAATTTACTAGCAGAGAGTCTTGAAGCAATCACTTTCCTCATCTGTGTCATGGCCACATCCTCAGAGGACTCGACACCCATAAACGTAGATTTTACATAATTTTTGGAAGTCGTTGCTACAGAGGCCTTCGTCGACTCCGAGGGCTCAAATGTTTCAACATCCTTTTTAATAATCCTGCCACCATCTCCAGATCCAGGTATAATACTCAAATCAATTCCTTTGTCCTGAGCCATTTTTTTGGCGAGTGGAGACGCCTTTATCCGTCCATTTGAGGTAGATTCAGGGGTGCCGGAGACAATTGGCTCTTTAGCCTGAACTGAGACTGGTACCGTATTATCAACTAACTTTTCAACCTTTGGTAATCCCCTATTTTCTGATTGCAATAAAGCCTCAAAATCAGCATTTTCGTCACCAATGATTGCAATTATACCATCCACCTCAACGGCGCTACCTGCTGATACTGCTGTGTATAATAAGGTGCCATCATCATAAGATTCTAACTCCATGGTTGCCTTATCTGTTTCAACTTCAGCCAAAATATCTCCAGCACTTACTTGATCGCCTACCTTCTTCAACCATTGTGCGATTACACCTTCAGTCATGGTATCGCTCATTTTGGGCATCCTCAAAACAGTTGCCTTTATACCAGAAGGATCCACAGTAGCCGCTTTAGCTTGCTTAATATCATGGTTGATTGTCACCTCTGTTTCTCCTGATGAGTCAGGTAGTAGAGGCTCCGATTTTGACTTGGAGGGTGAAGAAATGAGGGATTCAATATCTTCCCCTTTGTCTCCAATAATGGCTATAACCGCGTCAACAGCCACAGTAGCCTTCTCGGGAACACCTATGTATAAAAGAGTACCATCCTCATATGATTCTAATTCCATAGTTGCTTTGTCAGTCTCGACTTCGGCGAGTACATCCCCAGAGGCTATTTGATCTCCTTCCTTTTTTAACCATGAAGAAATGACCCCTTCAGTCATAGTATCACTCATTTTGGGCATTTTTATTACTTCTGCCATTTCTATTAGATCGATTCTATAATTTTAAAGGTCAAAGTTAACCCATGTCAGATTTTAATCAAGTAAGCAAAGAGATTATTTAAATGTCAATTGAAAGAATATTAATAGATTTAACGCACGCCAAGTGAACTTAAATGAAAAAGAAAGCTTATTTTCCTCCAAAATTACTTTTTAATGGCCATCTCCAAACTGTTTATCCTTCATTATTTAGAAGAATTAGGCTTTTAACTCCCTATATTCATGAAAGAATCATAACCCAAGATCAAGATTTTTTAGATTTGTTTTGGATGAGACAAAATAGTAAAAAACTGGTCATTATTTCGCATGGATTGGAAGGAAATGTGGATCGTGCATACGTCAAAGGCATGGCCAATGCTCATTTTACGCAAAATTTTGACGTATTGGCCTGGAATTACAGAGGATGCTCAAATCAAATAAACAAGCTGCCCAAAATGTATCATAGTGGTGCTACCGAGGACTTATTGGAAGTCGTCAATCATGCATCAAAGAAGTATCGTGAAGTTTTCCTGATTGGATTCAGTCTCGGAGCCAATTTGACGCTCAAGTTTTTAGGTGAACGAGGGACTTATAAAAACATTAAAAAGGCTTGTACAATTGCTGCGCCACTAGATTTAAAATCGAGCTCACTCCATTTGAATACATCTAAGAACGTTCTTTATCAACTAAGATTTTTGCGATCGTTAAAAAAGAAAGCCCGAATAAAATATGTCCAGCACCCAGGACTCTTCGATCTAAAAAAACTCGAAAATACTAATACTATTTATGATTTTGATAATCTAATTACAGCACCCATAAATGGCTTTGATCATGCTGAAGATTACTATGAAAGGTGTAGCTCAAAAAATTTTCTAGAAAATATTCAAATTCCTACCCAAATACTCAATGCGATGAACGATCCCTTTTTAACACCACAAATATTAAATAAGTCTATAATAGCTCATTCAGATTACGTCTCCTATAAAATCACCCCTCAAGGTGGACATTGTGGTTATCCTGACTTTTCTAAAAAAACTTATTGGTCTGAGACATTTGCTGTCAATTATTTTAAAAGTTAGGCTAAATTACGTTTGTAAAATATGATAGATCGTTATGTACTTTCAACCCATAGAGAGGTTTTAGAAAAATATTTCAATGCCGCTTTTAAGGATGAGTATATACTTCGCTACAATGCCGCTCCAACCCAAAAACTACCCGTCATTACTCTCGATCATTTGAGCCATTTTCAATATTTTAAATGGGGATTGATCGCAAATTGGGCAAATAACAAAAAGATGAGTCCTAAATTATTTAATCTCGACACTGAAACTTTATTAAAAAAAGCATCTCATCAAAAAAGTTTAAAGTTCCATAGATGCTTGATTCCTGTGAATGGCTTTTATGTTTGGAAACCTTTCGCAAAAAAGAAATCTATTCCTTATTTCATTTCTCCCCGTGATAAAAACCCCCTCTCAGTCGCTGGGATTTGGGAAGAAAAAGATGATTTTGATGAGAAAGCAAATCATACCTTTATCATGATTACCCAAAGTTCAGATCAGAGCATGACCCCTTATCAAGAAAATATGCCCTTGTGTCTAAGTAAAAAAGCCTCTACCGCTTGGATGAACAAGGACACATCAACGAATAAAATTGAAGAAATCATCAAAACTCAATTTACATGGCCCCTTATCGCTCATCCGGTGAGCCCATTGATCTCAAATTTAAAAATAGATTCACCAAGTTTAATCAAAAATAGTCAACCTTCAGATCAATACGGTAATTACACCTTGTTCCAATAATAACCGTAAAGCCTAGGTCAGATGATTAGTATTTTTTTGAGGAATATAACTCATTGATTTAGGTATTTAGATTTAGTCAATGCGATAAGGAAATATGATCCGATAAGATTTTTGATGCCTTTTGATAGTATATTATCGACTTAAAAAAATAATAAAAATCTAACCTAAATTCAATAAAAAAGATTTTTTTATGAGTTTAACTGTTAACAAAAAGTTTCATTTATATGAAAGATTAATAATAAAATTTACTTTTAAATTGATTACCTCATATTTAGATTTTTGGTTTGATGGGTGCCTCGCAAAGGATGATATGATATTTGATTCATTTAAACACCTTTGAGTAAAAGATAGATGGTCTTAGAAAATGCTTAAGACATCATTTTTTGATCAATTTAACACCTTTAACTATCTTTGTTGATCAAATGTAATAATTTACTCCAATGTTCAAATCTAAAATCGCTGGTATTGGTCACTTCTTGCCCGAAAATGTCGTAACTAATAAATCTCTTGAATCCGTGATGGAAACGACAGATGAATGGATTCAAGAACGTACAGGAATTAAGGAAAGGCGTTGGGTAATTTCAGGAGATGGTAATACCACTTCCTCAATGGGAACTAAAGCTGCCCGTAAAGCAATAAAAAATGCAAATTTAACACCTGAAGACATAGATTTTATTGTCTTTGCGACCCTGAGCCCAGATTATTATTTTCCGGGCCCAGGTGTAATGGTTCAAAAGGATTTGGGTATTAAAGAGATAGGTGCACTAGATGTTCGAAATCAATGCTCAGGATTTATATACAGCCTATCAGTTGCTGACCAATTTATAAAAACAGGTATGTATGAAAATATCTTGGTAATCGGCTCCGAACTTCATTCTGGCGGCCTCGATAAAAGCACAAGAGGTCGTGGAGTAAGTGTGATTTTTGGTGATGGAGCAGGAGCTGTAGTCTTACAAAGATCAGAAAACATGGAGGCCGGTATTTTATCTACACATTTGCATTCTGAAGGTTTACATGCCGAAGAACTAGCCTTAATTGGGCCAAGCACCGGACGATGGGTTCCTGAAATTATTGAAACCAATGATCCTAAAGACACCAGTTATTATCCCCACATGAATGGTAACTTCGTATTCAAGCATGCAGTTGTAAGATTTTCAGAAGTAATCATGGAAGCCTTGTCAGCCAATGATCTTAAAACTGATGACATTGGTATATTGATACCGCATCAAGCCAATCTAAGAATCAGTCAATTTATCCAAAAACAAATGGATTTAAATGACAGCCAAGTCTTCAATAATATCATGCATTACGGCAACACTACGGCTGCATCTATACCCATAGCTTTGAGTGAGGCATGGCAAGAAGGACTCATTACAGAAGATAAAATAGTTTGTCTAGCTGCATTTGGGAGTGGATTTACTTGGGCATCTGCTTTGATTCGATGGTAACTCTTTGAGAAAATTCTCCTATATCTATATAATATTATTTTATCATGAAAATGATAATGCTAAACATAGATATTGGTTAAAATTAGATATCCATTCATAAATATGAAAGCATTATCCACAGTAATATTTTATTTGCTTTCTTTTAATTGCTACTCGCAAAGCATAGATCTCGAAAAGATAATTATGCAATTGGACACTATGGCTGATGGACTCGTAAAAGGGCATTTCAAAAATAATGTTCTAGCTTTTTCTGGAGAAGTAGTCTCTGGAAAAATGTCAGGACAGTGGCTTTTTTGGAGTAAGCAAGGAACCATTAAATCTAATAGCTTGTATGAAAATGGGAAAAAGGAAGGCATAGAATACCTATATGATGAGGAAGGCCGTATGTTAAGTGAAAGTAATTTCTCTTTTGGCTTACTAGATGGTATTTATATTGAATATTACGAATTTCTTCGCCCTGCACTGATCGGCTATTATAAGCAGGGAAAAAAAGACAGTACTTGGACTGAATATTTTCCAGATGGGAAAATTAGTTATATCCAAAATTTCAAATCAAATCTGAAACATGGGAGACAGACTTATTATTATCCCAATCAAGAAATCAGTAGATCAGAAAGCTATACCTATGGTATTAAATCTAATCAGTGGACTTATTTTCATAATAATGGAACCAGAAGTAAAGTCCTTAACTATGAAAAAGGATTAATTGAAGGTACCTATGAAGAGTTTTATCCCGATGGAACCAAAAGTTCAATAGGAACCTATGAATTCGGTCTTAAAAGCAGAATTTGGCTCAATTTTTATGAAAATAATCAACTTTATTCGATGGGTGCTTACCTCCACAATGAGAAATATGGTATTTGGAAATACTTCACTAAAAAAGGATCCATTGACTATGAGGGCTTATATAAACATGATTTAAAAGCAGGCCAATGGATTTATTATTATATAAATGGAAGTTTGGAAAGCATAGGCAGTTATCTCAATGATGATAAAGATGGTTTATGGGGATTTTTTTATCCTAATGATCAGATCAAACAGGAGCAGACTTGGCAACAAGGAAAACTTTTGGAGGTCTCTGATTATTTCTCGATAAAGGGCGAATTATTGTTCAAAGGAACTCTGAAAAATGGTAATGGCTCCTATTTTGAGTATTATCCAGAAGGAGAAATAAAACTCAAGGCTAGTTTTAAAAATGGATTATTCAGTAAGCTCTACGAAGGATACCACATCAACAGTAAGCTTGCCTTTGAAGGGAAAATGGTTCTTGGTTTAAGACAAGGCTTATGGTCATTCTATCATTATAATGGAAATGTCTCGGCAACGGGATACTACCTTAATTCAGAAAAAGTGGGTCAATGGAAGGAATACTCAAAACATGGTCGCTTGATGAAGACCTTAAAATATTAGTATTAATTGGTAATAAAAATTATCTTAAAAATAGCAACTCCCTGTACTTAACCAAGGGCCAATCTTCATCATCAACCAGTAATTCCAATTTATCTACTGCATATCTAATTTGATCAAAATATTTATCTTTTACTTTATCACAATAGGCTATCGCACGCGATCGAGAATTCTCCATTTTATTAATTTCTCTCCTTTCCTCTACCATTTCTTTAGTTAATTTCTTAATGGTACTTACGTACTTTGACAGCTCCTCTATAATTTCAATGATATCATCCGAATTGATTCCTAAACCCTTGAGACCATTAGCATTCTGAATCAATTTATTTTGATAAATAATGGCGACAGGAATGATATGGTTCATTGCTAAATCACCCATAACGCGTGCCTCTATTTGAACTTTCATGATGTAATTTTCAAGCATGATCTCATGCCTTGCCGTTATTTCAATCTCATTGAGTACCCCATTTCGCTTGAACAAATCTTTTGATTTTTTTGTAATTAAAAAATCTAGAGCCCTTGGTGTATCTCGTACATTGGAGAGGCCTCTTTTTTCTGCTTCCTTTTCCCAATAATAACTGTAACCATCCCCTTCAAATCTGATCTTTTTAGATGCCTTAATGTAATCTCTTAAAATTTCGATGGCTGCCAATCTTTTTTCATCTCCAGCATCAATCTTTTTAACCAATTTCTTATGAAAATCTAATAACTGGTCAGCGACAATTGTATTAAGGACGGTCATTGAATTAGAAACATTGGCATCACCTCCTACTGCTCTAAACTCAAATTTATTACCTGTAAAAGCAAAGGGAGACGTCCTATTCCTATCCGTGTTGTCTAGAATAATTTCTGGAATTTGATCAATACCCAATTTCATATATAAATTATCTCCTTTTTCAATTTTTATATTTCCGTTACGTTCCAACTCATCAAGTACCGCAGACAACGTAGATCCCAAAAAAACGGAAATGACAGCAGGAGGTGCTTCATTTGCACCCAAACGATAATCATTACCAGCCGATGCAATCGCAGCACGCAATAAATCAGAATGATCATGTACCGCTTTGATGGTAGCCACCAAAAAAACTAAAAACATCAAATTTTCCCGAGCGCTACCGGTCGGTTGAAACAAATTCACACCGGTATCCGTAATCAAGGACCAATTATTGTGCTTACCACTTCCATTTAATCCGGCAAAAGGCTTCTCATGAAACAATACTTTCAATCCATGATGGTCTGCTAAACGGTCCATCAAATCTTTAAGGAGTTGATTTTGATCTGTTGCTACGTTAACTGGACCAAACATCGGTGCTACCTCAAACTGAGAGGGTGCCACCTCGTTGTGCCTCGTTCTGACAGGAATACCCACCTGGTGAGCATGAATCTCCATATCTTTCATGAAATCATAAATCCGAGGAGGTATCGCTCCAAAATAATGATCATCCAATTGTTGACCTCTGGCAGGATTGTGTCCAAAAACAGTTCTTCCAGTCAATGTCAGATCAGGTCGAGCATCGTAAAGGGCTTTATCCACTACAAAATATTCTTGCTCCCATCCGAGTAACGCTTGAACGTTATTCACGTTTCGATCAAATATCTTACAAATTTGAGTTGCTGCACGATCAACCGCCTCCAAAGCCTTTAACAAAGGAGCCTTATAATCCAATGCTTCCCCCGTGTAAGCCACAAATATAGTAGGGATACAAAGGGTGGATCCATATATAAAAATAGGCGATGAGGGATCCCAAGCGGTGTAGCCTCTGGCCTCAAAAGTGCTCCTAATACCTCCACTAGGAAAGGAAGAAGCATCAGGTTCTTGCTGTACCAACTCAGATCCTTTCAAGTTTTCAATCCTTTTTTGAGGATCAAAAAAAGCATCATGCTTTTCTGCGGTAGCCCCCGTTAGTGGCTGGAACCAATGAGTAAAATGTGTAATCCCTTTATTCATCCCCCAAATCCGTACTGCGGCTGCGACCACTTCTGCCGTCTCTTCATCTATCTTCTTCCGATTTTCAATCGCAAATCTGACTTTATTAAAAATAATGGGAGAAAGCGTTTCCTTCATCTGATCTATTCCAAAAATTAGTGCTTCAAAATAATCTGAAATTTTATTTGATGGAGAAGATACTTTTATTTTTTGGCGATTTTGAACTTTTTCTAACGCTTTAAAACGTAATTGAGCCATGAGTTTTTCATTATTTCAGTAAATATATTCATATTTCAGGGTGAGTTAAAATATATTTTTTTGATTACATCATTTTACTAGTATTTATAAAATTAAGAAACAATGGTGAAGAAAAGTATTGATTACAATTAATAAGAATCTAAAAGATTTTCTTTAATATAGGCAA
The DNA here is from genome assembly GCA_913045135.1 of uncultured Flammeovirgaceae bacterium. Classification (GTDB taxonomy): domain Bacteria; phylum Bacteroidota; class Bacteroidia; order Cytophagales; family Cyclobacteriaceae; genus UBA4465. Next base: position 37,675 of record CAJWQD010000010.1, read on the forward strand.
AAAATAACTATTAATTTTTTTGTCTATTTAAAACTATCAACCACTTCACAATCATTGTTTATTTAATATTTAAGTCTTAAAAGACAATCTTTTGAATTTATTTTATCAACCCGACTTACATTTAGGCGTCCATTCTTTGAATGCAGAAGAGACCAAACATTGCTTGCAGGTCCTCAGAAATCAAATTGGGGATCAAGTACATGTAACTAATGGAAAGGGAATGATTGCAAAGGTTCGAATAACTAGCACAAATCTTAAAGAGTGCCGTTTTGAAATAGTTTCAAATGAAAAATTAATCAAAAAATCCTTCCATCAGCACCTTGCCATCGCTCCAACTAAGCAGACCGAAAGAATGGAATGGTTTGTTGAAAAAGCCTGTGAATTAGGAGTAGACGAAATTAGTTTCATCTATACATCAAATACAGAGCGTCCTAAATTGAAGTTGGATCGTTTAGAAAAAAAAACAATCAGTGCCTTAAAACAATCAAAAGGAGGATTAAAGACAATATTAAATCCTTTGATCAAATTCGAAAAATTTATTGAAAAAACACAAAATTATACTCGATATATTGCCTCGGTTCGGCCTGGATTACCCCATTTAATCAATTGTTTAACACCGCAGTCTCATCATATCATTCTTATCGGGCCGGAAGGCGATTTTACATCTCCTGAATTGAGAAAAGCATTAAAAAAAGGTTACCAACCCATCAGTTTGGGTAAAAAAATTTTAAGGACGGAAACTGCAGGTATCATGTCTGCCATATCAGTTAATCTCATCCATCATTATTAGCACCAATGAACTTAAAAATAAACAAACCGAGGTTATTCTATTTTATACCAATTGTACAGTGTACCCAACTCCGAGAACTCATCTTTAAACGATAAGGCATGTGAAGAAACCTCTTCTATCAGCCAAAAATCACCATTAGAAAATAACACAGTATCAGAAAAAAGCATGGACTTTGCCGAGACTTTCATCATACCTAATGAAAGTGTATCAGCAAAATCAATGGTAATACCCATGACATTCACCGAATCATCAATCGATTGGAACAACAAATAACTCCAAACACCCACCTCATTGGTTTTCCATACTTTCTCTGCATCCCCATACAATAAACGCTCTACTTGATAACCATATAAGCCCAATGGAAAATCATCATCTTGACAGCTCAAGGTGGTAGAAAATACTAACATCCACACCAGTTTAAGAAAATATTTTATTTTATTGAAAAAATTTAGTTGAACTGATAATCTATTAAAAAAATTCAAAGTTTTGCGTGCTAACGGAAAAAAGTTTTTTGCATTCAATCTGCTATAATCAAAAATAGAATTGGATACTGTATTAATATGACCTCTAAAAACTGACATAAATTTAGAAAATTGAATTTATTTTGTAGCAATTAATTATAAAGAAAATTGTTGAATTAAAATCTTATGACAAAGAATATCAAAAGAGAAGTCATTGAATGGGCTGCCTTATTACTGATTGGAATGAGTCTGTACTTGACCGGTTACCACACGGAAGTCATTGGAATCGTTCAACGTATCATTCTCACTTCGGGCATCATTCAACCTTTCGAAAATGAAGATACCATCTTGGCTGATTATAATCTACTAATCGAAGATTTAGAAGGAAATGCCCATACCCTATCAGATTGGAAAGGCAAACCTGTTTTTTTAAACTTTTGGGCGACTTGGTGTCCACCGTGTATTGCTGAAATGCCAGACATTAACAAACTCTATAAATTAGTAAAAAAAGAAGTTCATTTTGCCATTATATCTGTAGATGAGGATAGAGAAAAAGCAAAAAAATTTGCTAAGCAAAAAGGTTTTGACTTCCCCATTTACTTCATCAAAAACCGTCTTCCTCAAGTCTATGAGTCCACTACGATTCCTACCACATATGTCATTGACTCCCAAGGTCAAATTGTTATCAGCCAAAAGGGCATGGCCAAATACTCAAGTGATGCCTTTATCAACTATCTCGGGGGGCTTTAATTTCATTAAAGCATATATCTGACCTACCAGATAACCAAGGTTGAATGAAGTTTTCCCCATTGCTCTAATTGGTGAAAGTAACATTTTATTGATAGAGAATACAGCATCTAAGAAAGATTTTTTTGGATCATAATCATCTCCCACCTAACCACAAAGACCAATACAAAACACTTTTTTGAGCATGGGCAAATTTCGCGATAACTCCAGGACCTTTGCCGTAACTTGTTTGATTATCTACCGTCCCCTAGTAAGTCAAGAAAATCTAAACTAAGTAACTTTTTAGATATCGGCTAAATTTATTAAAAAATGACGCACCGGGATATAGGGTTGTTTGTGGATCATAAGCTACTATTGCAGCTAGTGCGCCACCAGCAGCCCTCCTAAATCACCCCAATGTTGAATTAAATCTTCAAATATTTGCAACTGATACGAATGAACTACCTTTTGAGGGCCAAAAATGTGCACCACACCTTCGTTTCCACAAAGTGTATTTTCAACATCTACTAATACTTTGATGCTTATCTGGTGTAGATTCTTCTTAAGTCGGTCAAGGTTAAGTGCTGCTACCGAACGAAGATCTGCTAATTGATTCACTGCTACGTTATGACCTAGTTCATCTAAAAAAATCAGCTCCAAGAGCTTTAAGTATGCCAAATCCCCCATCGATAGTCACTGAACCTCCAACGGTCAAGTAAATGGGTTTGGGCACCGTAGCAGTGGCTTCAATAATGAGTTCACCTGTCCCAAATGTATGGGCTTTAAAAGGGCTGTATTCATTTAAGCCCAAAAGTATAATTCCACTTGCCTCTGCCAATTCTATAATCGATGCATGAATTATTAAATTGAAACCCCATTGGGCATTAATCGCCCTTCCAAAAGGATCAAGGACTGCCGAAGACATGAGTTAAGCCCCAAAATGCTTTATTAGTAATTTGATGGAACCATCCCCTCCATCCGCTGTCCGAATCATTTCTACCTGAGCATTAGGATCATTAGCTTAAATTCCTTCCCTAATGGCAACACCGGGCCGCCTTGGCACTTAACGCATTTTTAAATAGATTAGGTAAAATGAGTACTTTCATAAGTTCTCAGCTAATAGTTAAGTATAATAATGGCAGTGCTCTCTACAAAGTGCTAGAGCACTCAAAAAACAATTCAAAATAATTAAAAAAATATTTAACTATTAATATATATCTCACTTCGAAACCATTAATAGATAGTCTACTGATATTGGTACTAACACCTTAGTAATTTCATACAAAACTTTTTATTTAATTGAATATATAAATTCTAAAAAAAATCTGTTTGCACTCCTTGATTTGGAAACAAGAAATATAATAGCTGAACATTTCACTTATTATGAACTATTTAAAATACCTTTTTTCGCTATCTGAAATCTAGAAAAGCTTCTCGATCATTACCCTTATTGATGCATTGTAATAAGCATTGTTATAGCAAATAACATCTTACAAATTTAAGACAGCAAAAATATTCTATGTGATACTTTTTATGCGGTTATATCTACTGGAAAAATGCGATCCTAAAGTAATTGAGATGTACGATCCAAGTACCAATATATTGTCCTTGAAGTAAGCCTAGATCTAAAATTTTAAGATTAAAATTCATAGTTTGATAGAATATTTAAGCCTTATTTATGCCGTGATAAAAATAAAGTTCTTACCATGAATTAAATTTGAATGTTTCTGCAATAAATTACAAAGAAAAAAATGCGAACTCAAAAGATGTCATTAAATATTCAAAAAATATTCATCTTTGAGACTTAATTTGAAGAAGGATGGGAAAAAACCTTGTAATAGTGGAGTCACCGGCTAAAGCAAAAACAATCTCTGGATATTTAGGAAAAGATTTTGAGGTAAAATCTTCCTATGGCCATATTAGAGATCTTCCAAAAGATGACCTTTCCATTGATATTGAAAATAATTTTGAACCCACTTATGCTGTAACCACCGATAAGAAAGATGTTATAAAGGATTTAATAAAATCCGTTAAAAAATCAGATATGGTATACCTGGCTTCAGATGATGACCGCGAAGGAGAGGCTATCTCTTGGCACTTAAGCAAAGCCCTTGACCTCAATGATAAAAATACACGGCGCATTGTTTTTAGGGAGATTACGAAAAATGCTATTAAAAATGCAATTGATAATCCAAGAACAATCGATCAGAATTTAGTGGATGCCCAACAAGCCCGAAGGGTACTTGACCGCTTAGTGGGATATGAATTATCACCCATATTATGGAGAAAGATTAAATATGGACTTTCAGCAGGACGAGTACAGTCAGTCTCTGTTAGATTGGTAGTTGAACGTGAGCGTGAGATTGATACTTTTCGAAGTACGTCAACTTTCAAAACCACGGCATTTTTTGATCTCAATGAGGGAAAAGTTTTAAAAGCGGAATTACCCAGAAAATTTAAATCTGAAGAAGACGCTCAAAATTTTCTTGAAAAATGTAAAACTGCAGATTTTTCGATCGAAAATTTAGTCACTAAACCCACAAAAAAATCTCCTTCACCCCCTTTTACCACTTCAACACTCCAACAAGAGGCAGCACGAAAATTAGGATTTCCAGTTTCTATGACAATGCAGGTAGCACAAAAATTATATGAATCTGGGAAGATCTCATATATGAGAACAGATTCATTGAATCTTTCTGATGATGCTAGGGAAAGTGCTAAAAATATGATTTTAAATTCATATAACAAAAATTTTAGTGAAACTAGAAAATTCAAAACTAAAAATCAAAGTGCCCAAGAGGCACATGAAGCAATCAGACCTACGGATTTTGCCCTACAAAATGCAGGAGCTGATTCAGCGGGAAATCGATTGTATGAACTCATTTGGAAACGTGCTATTGCCTCCCAAATGTCTGATGCACGACTTGAAAAAACAACTGCCACAATTGCTATCTCAACGACGGACGAAAAACTCGTTGCCTCTGGAGAGGTAATTAAATTTGAAGGTTTTTTAAAGGTTTATCTGGAATCGAAAGATGATGACGAGGACGATGATCAAAAAGATATGCTTCCTCCGCTGCATCTAGGTCAAAAACTATTGCTCCAAAGACTTGTCGGTAGAGAAGTTTTTGCACGACCCCAACCGAGATACACTGAAGCCAGTTTAGTGAAAAAATTAGAAGAAATGAGTATTGGTAGACCCTCAACGTACGCACCTACCATTTCAACCATCATCAAAAGAAATTATATTGAGAAAGAAAATCGAGATGGACGTAAAAGATTTTATCGAGAGATGATCTTATCTAACCAAGAAATTCAAAGCGAAACAAAAGTTGAGATCACAGGTGCAGAAAAAAATAAACTTTTTCCTACCAATACCGCATTGATCGTGAATGATTTTTTGGTGGAGCATTTCCCAACCGTCATTGATGTAAAGTTTACAGCGAATGTTGAGCAAGAATTTGATGACATCGCAAATGGGAAAACCAATTGGACAAAAATGATCAGATCATTTTACGAACCCTTTCATGCACGGGTAGAAGAATCTGATCAACTAAAAAGGTCTGATGTAAATAATAGAAATCGATTGATTGGTGAAGACCCCATCACTGGTAAACCCATCAGTGCCCGACTGGGAAAATTTGGTGCTTACGTACAATTGGGTGACCTTGATGATGAAGAAAAACCTAAATTTGCCAGCCTCAGAAAAGGTCAATTTTTAGACAAAATAACTCTTGAAGATGCCATCGAGCTCTTTAAATTACCTCGAATCATAGGTAGCTTCGAAGAAGCTGAAATCCAGGTTAACACGGGCAGATATGGACCTTATGTTAAGCATTCAGGTAAATTTATTTCATTGAAGCCCGAACAAGATCCACTTACCATAGAACAAAAAGCTGCCATTGTCCTAATCTTAGAAAAACGGGAAGAGGATGCCAATAAATACATCAAAACATTTGATGAAAATGAAAGCGTATTTGTCATTAATGGAAAATTTGGACCCTACATTAAATTTGGTAAGAAGAATGTGAAAATACCTAAAGAGAAGATTCCTGAATCTCTCACATTTGAAGATTGTAAGGAATTGGCTGATGCGGCACCATTAAAAAAAGGACGAGGTCGAAAGCCTGCAGCTAAAAAGAAAAAATAGTTAAAATATCTAGCCCTCAGCTTTTCGTCATTTAAAATGTTTGTTTTAAAAAAAAATTAATATGAAAGTTTTACTAAATATAAACCTCCTGAGCTTAATAATCTTCAGCTTGTGTTGTACAACACATAATCAACAACAAATCGCAATTGAGCGTGTCGAAGTCGACACTTTTGAAACCAAATTAAACACACTTGAAAACGCGTTCCTGATAGATGTAAGAACACCGGCTGAATATAAAAAAGGACACATCCGTGGTGCGACCAATATTGATTTTAATCAAGTTGAGAACATGAAACTCGCCTTCGAAAACCTCGATCGTAATCAACCTATGCTAATTTATTGTGCTGCTGGCGGAAGAAGCTATAAAACCAGTTTTTTAATGAAAGAAATGGGCTTCAAGCAAGTATATGAATTATCTAGTGGCATAAGTGGTTGGAAGGCCGCTAGCAAAGCTATATCAATAGAATAGTTAGTTCGTACTTGAGTTTGTAGTTTAATTAGAACTATTCAAATTCTAAATAATAATCATTAAGTAGATTTAGATAGCTAACAACTTGAGAAATACCACTTTTTTTTGCAGAAACAGCCTCATTCTTAACTTTTAGTTATTGGTAAGAAATCAAAAAGATCCGTACAATCAGATACATTTTATTGTACAAAATTTGGAGAACTTAAAAAGTCTACTAATTGAGCAATCAACTTTTCTTTTCGGATACAAATCAATACTAAACTTCCTTTATTATCAAACGTAATTGTTCAACATGACAGGCATAACGAGCATTAAAATATCCTCATTTTCGTTTTTATTTGAGGGTTCAATCAGACCTGCCCTATTTGGTGCACTAAGCTTAAAGGTAATTTGATCAGAAGATATATTGCCCAGCATTTCAATAAGAAATTTGGCATTAAAACCTATCTCGATGTCTTCGCCATCGTGCTCACAAACTAAACGCTCATTCGCCTCATTGGAGAAATCTAAATCTTCTGAAGATATCATCAATTCGCTTCCTGTTATTTTTAATCTTACTTGATGAGTCGTTTTATTGGCATAAATAGCTATTCTTTTCAAAGAACTTAATAATTCTGCTTTCCCAATGGTAATATTATTCTCATTATCGGCAGGAATCACATTTTCATAATCTGGATAACGCTCATCAATAAGCCTACAAATCATTTTGACCCTATTGAAGTCAAAAAATGCATTAGACGTATTGAATTCCATCGCTACGTTTGTAATCTTTGAGGGCAGCGTTGCCTTCAATAAAGTTAGAGCTTTACGAGGAATGATCATACTGTGCGCCATGTCACTGACAATGTCGATCCTACGATATCTAATCAAGCGATGTGAATCAGTAGCCACAAAAGTTGTGTTGGTTTCATCTAGTTTAAGAAATACACCTGTCATAGAAGGCCTTAATTCATCATTGCTCGTCGCATAAATCGTATTACTTATGGCCATACCCAATACTTCGGAAGAAATATTAACTGAATAACCATCTGATACCGAAGGAACCCGAGGAAAATCTGTGGCGTTTTCACCCGATAGTTTGTAGCGTCCGTTATCTGAGCTAATCTCAACGCTATAGCTACTTTCTTCTATGGTGAAATTAACAGGCTGCTCCGGTAGATTTCGAAGCGTCTCTAATAAGATTTTTGCAGGCATTGCAATACTACCTTCTTCTTTGGATTCAACTTCCAACTCAGTCATCATAGATGTTTGAAGATCTGAAGCAGTAATGGTCAAAGTACCCCCTGAAATTTCGAAAAGAAAATTTTCCAGAATTGGAACTACCGGATTGGTAGTAATGACACCATTAATTGCATTGAGCTGCTTGAGTAGATAGGAAGAATTAACTATGAATTTCATTTAAATTACTTATTGTAGTACAATGATTGTAACTCAAATTTATACACATTTATTGACATCAAAATCATTTTGTCTAATTAGAACACAAAGTCACTCCTAGATTTGAAATAGGCAAGGATTCTTTTTGATTCAAAAACCATCAATTCATCATCCTGATCCATAATAAGACGTATGCTTTGACCTGGCAATTCTGGAAAAATTTTAATTTCTATAGGTAACTTATACTTAATATCTGAAATTGAAATGATCATTTCTGGTGCGGTTTGGGAGAGACTATCATAAGCTGATGAAAAACCTGGGCTGATACGTTCATTTGCTTGTAAATATTCAAATTGATTCAAATAAGTGACTACAGCACTAGAATCAATTTCCTTTAAGCCATCCACCTTATAAAAAGTTTCTTCAAAACGGATCACCAAATTTTTGTCTGATTTTTCAGGATAAACAACTTCAATTTTTTGAATTGTACGCCAATTTCCTTTAAATACTAGTCGATTCCTCCATTGATCAAGCTTAAGTTTATAAATACTAGCAAGAAAATCCTGGTATCCTGGAATATTTACTTGATAAACTTCTTCATTTTGTATAAAATAAGTTTTAGTTTTATTCGAATTCCCTACCACAGAATAAGACTGCTCACGGCCATCAACAGTCAGGATCACTAATGTCCCCATTTCCTCGTTTCGATTCAGCAATTGATTTTTTTCGTTTCCGGTCAAGGCTCGTGAAACTTTAACTCTTTTCGACACCATAAAAAGCATTTTTAGTAAATTAGGATCAGAAGGAAATTTATTATTTATTTTCCACCCTTCTCGACGAGAAAAGTAATGATTCAAGACTTTAGATTGAAATTGGAATCTTTCTATCTCTGAGGTATCCCTAACCATGAACAAATCAGGATCGAAGCTTAGATTAACCAATTCGGGTTTTAAGTTAAACAACAATAGATTTGAGATAATCAGGAGTATTGATATAATGAAGAGTACAATATTTTGTATCCTCATATCTTTGAAAACCTTTTAACCCTAAAAATATGAATGGCTAACCCCAATACAAGTAAAACTGCCAAAGGCCCTAATGTATTCAACCAAAGCCAATAAGTACCCTCTTGAATCAGGATTGTTTTGTTAAGAGGTCGGATCTTAACTTGCTTATTTCTAGAAAGCATCAATCCGTAGTCATCCAACATATAATCCAATGCATTATACAAAAAAGCCTCATTAGCATAAGTCTGGTCAGTATATGCATCCTGACCCATAGGAAGAGGGTTTTTATTTTCTATTGAATAATCATTTCTAACAAAATCTCCATCTGAAATAATTATAATTTTGGCTTCATCTCCTTTTTCTTTTCTAAAGCTTTGATCTGCCCCAAGAGGGGGGAATCTGTTGGAATATAGAGAAGTGAATGACCCCTCTAACAAATATCCCAATACTTTAATTCCTGAAGTAAAGAATTCAGGTCGCAACTTATCTTGCAGATCATTGTAACTTACCTGAACCGGTGGTGAAAATACTTTCGTATTTTCACTGGTCATGAACAGGGGGATTTTACGAATATCCTCAGCCTTAACGGTATCTAATGTCGCTGCTCCTCTAAATAAAGTTGCATCTAAATTCTTTACTGTTAAATGATTTCCATAGTTAGTAATGACAGGCGAATAAGGCCAAGGCAACATTTCAATACGTGGCTTTTCACCCACTGATCCAGTATATACCGGCGTATAGGCACAGTTCATGTCAGCCACATAATTGCCATTGATCCGTGCTCCGTATCGAAAAAATAAATCTTGTAAATTACTCTCAATCGGAAAAGCAAAAGTACCCGAACCACTAGCCTGACTCATATCCACAGACAACGCATCTATGAACACCAACAAATTACCGCCATTCATGACATATTGATCCAAATAATATTTTTCAACTTCACCAAAAGCATGAACAGGTTTGGCAATCACGATCACATCGTATCCCGTAAGTGGACTCTTTCTATTTGGTAAGTCTATTCTAAATAAATCATACTTTGACAAAATCGAATTGGTCATGCCTGCAAGATCCGTAGTATCGGGCTCTCCATGTCCAGTAATCAATCCTATTCTTCTTCGGCTATTGGACTGAATTCTTTTGATTCCAGCAGACAATTCATACTCCACACCTTCAATAGATCTATTGAGCATGTCCTCAATAGACAGAGTAGTATTACCCTTTAGAAGTGGAATTCCCAATTCCCGACCCTGAAAACTAATTAATGCTCCAGGAAATATAAGTTTCTCCGTCTTTTGTCCATTTTTTGAAAAGGACACATTCGATGGCGGAATACCTTTTTTCATCAAGCTTCTGTAATATTCATTCCTTGCCTTGGCCCCGACAGCCATAGCTGGATCTGAAAAACGAAACTGAATACGATGCCCTCCGTAATAGGCAAACTGTTCCAAAGTCTCTCTTATAGCCATTCTTAATCTTTTGAAATTGGCAGGTAGTTCACCTTCCAAAAAAACCTCAATATCAATAACATCTGTCAGTTGGTTCAGCCCATTAATTGTAGAAGGGTGCAGGGTATATCTCTTTTCTTCAGTCAAGTCCCATCGAAAATGGTATATATGGGCTAATTGATTGACCAAAAGAACGGTACATAAACATACGAAAAATACAAGGAATTGATAAAGACTTCTACTATTCATTATTTACGTACCTCAATTGAATAATGGGTGGCGAAAAGCATAATCACAATAAAGCCTACAAAATAGGTGAAGTTAGAAAGGTCAATGACTCCCTTACTCATAGCGTTGTAATGAAATATGATCCCAAAATATTCAATATAATACGCCCAAGAAACCCAAAGGTCAATACGTGCTAAAGTCGTAAATCCCTCATAACTGATAAAGCATAGCATCGCGGCAACTACAAATGACACGATTTGATTTTCCGAGATAGAAGAACTAAAAATACCAATAGAGGCAAAAACAGATCCTAAAAAAAACAAACCAAAATAAGCCCCTACAATACCGGAGGTATCTAAATTTCCTTGTGGGTTTCCTAACTGATATATAGAATAATAATAAACCAAAGTAGGAAGTAGAGAGAAAAATACTAGTGAACTTGCTGCTAAAAATTTACCCATCACAATGGCTCGAGAGGTCAAGGGCAAGGTGTAAAGTAACTCAATGGTACCGCTACGCTTTTCTTCAGCAAATGATTTCATAGTAATAGCCGGAATTAAAAACATAAATAAATAAGGACCTATCCTAAACAAAGGTTCCATAGTAGCATAGCCATATTCCAATAAACTTGTATCAGGTAACACCCATAAGACAATACTCACGCATATCAAAAATATTCCAATAATCAAATAAGCTATAATAGAGTACAAAAACTCATGAATCTCTTTCATCATCACCGTAATCATGACTCCTCTTCACCCTCCTCAGTGGTTAATTTTCGGAAAATCTCTTCAAGAGAAGCTCCAACATTTTTTATAGTGACTAAAGGTAAATTATGCGCGGTAACAATGGCCAATACCTCTTGCCTCAGCCGTTCATCATCCGAAGTAACGACTAGCTGATGATCAGATATAACTTTTAATGAAGTAATCCGTTTAAGTGATTTAAACAGATCAGGGTCAATGGGTGCATCAAATTGCACGCTGAGGCTAAGTTGATTTGAAGATTTGTGCTGTAAATGAACCAAACTATCATCTGCAACTAATTTTCCCTTTCGGATAATAACCAATTTATCACAAAGTGCTTCAACCTCTCGCATAATGTGTGTTGACAAAATCACTGTTTTTTCACTCGCAATTTTTTTGATTACATTTCTGATCTCGACAATTTGATTAGGATCTAATCCTGTTGTCGGTTCATCGAGAATCAATACACTCGGATCTGACATCAAGGCTTTAGCCAATCCTACCCGTTGTCGATAACCTTTCGAAAGCATTCTGAGTTTTTTATGCTTTTCAATGGTCAAACCGCAGAGATCTAAGAGCTCACATATGCGATTTTGGCGACTTTGATGATCTATTCCATAAGTTTTTCCTATAAAATCTAGATATTCTTTCACGTACATATCTAAATATAAGGGATTGTGCTCTGGTAAATAACCCACTGTTCTTTTCACTTTCATAGGGTCATTAGTTACCGAAATATCATTAACCAATACATCTCCAGAGGTAGGCCTTATGAAACCAGTGGCAATCTTTAATGTAGTAGATTTCCCTGCACCATTAGGACCTAGAAACCCTGTAATTTTCCCCGTAGGGGCTACGAAAGAAATTTGATTTACAGCCTTTTGGGTGTCGTATACCTTCACAAGATTGATTACCTCTAGTGGCATAAACGCAAATTATAAATTGATAATAAGACTTTCATTCATTTTCTTGAAATAGATTTGCAACTAAACTTTAATTAATTACAAAATTGAAGATTTTTATTCTTAATATCAATATAAATTTTATTAATCAATGATCAGTATTATTTGTGGGACCAATAGAGGACAATCTGTGAGTAAACAATTAGCTATTTACTATCAAAATTCACTCCAAGAGGCTGGTGCTAACAGCTATATTATAGACTTGAAAGAGCTCCCTAAGGACTTTTTGAATGTAGCTCTTTATGATAATGCAGGAAAAAGTGAAAGATTCAATATACTCAAAAAAAAAATAAATGACAGCCATAAAATGGTCTTCATCGTCCCAGAATACAATGGTTCATTTCCAGGTGTCTTAAAAACTTTCATTGATGCACTTGATTATCCGGATTCATTGAAAAACAAAAAATGTGCACTTTTAAGCTTATCATCAGGTACTCAAGGGGGAGCATTAGCCCTAAGTCATCTCACCGACATCCTACATCATTGCGGCATGAGCGTCTTAGCAAATAAACCAAAATTAGCAAAAATAGAATCAAATTTTAAAGATGGCCAATTCACGAATGATCTTTATGTTACCCTTTTAAAAGAGCAAATAGATGGATTTTTAGACTTTTAACGTAAACTATTTTTCAGGACTAATTACATTCCAAAGCCATAATACACCATAAAGGCTAAACATAGCTATGAAAATGTAGTTACTTGGAAAAAAATGGTAATTGTAATTCATTAAAGTACCAATCAAAATCAGTCCACTCATAAATTTAAATATCCGTGTACCTCGGTCTCCCAAGTTCGAAAAAAAATCATCCATTTAAAATGACTGGGTCCCGAAGTTGAGTATGAACTGTTATTACCAAAAATAGAATAGGTAATAAAAAATAAATACGTATTTTCATAATTTTTTCTTTGAAATATTTAGGACAAAATTAACCATAACGACAAACTTTTAGCAGATACTATTTTATCAAAGTTACAATTAAGAGATGGTCAAAATAATTTTACCCTTGTTTAAGTTTTGTATCATTCTTTGATGAGCTTGATCTGCGAGCTCCCAAGGTAAGACCCAATCAATGATTGGCTTTAATTCTTTGGCAACTAAGGCAACCTTATAATGCCTATTAAATGAATGAATTAAATCTGACTTATAAGCCAAAGATCTAGAACGCAAAGTAGAACCTTTGAAGGTAAGCCTTTTCTGTAAAATTTTACCTAAATTTATTTCGTTTGCCCAAGCATTTGACATGTATGCTATCAATATAATCCTTCCATCTAGAGCTGCGCAATCAATATTTTTCGAAAGATAATCTCCTCCAACGCAATCCAAGATCACATCTGCGCCCTGACCAGCCGTATGCTCCAATAATAATGTTGACCAAGATTGGGTCTTATAATTATAGGCCTTATCAGCCCCTAATTTTTGGCAAAATCTGGCTTTCTCGTCACTGCCCACTGTCACCGATACTTGTGCACCCCAAATATTAGCCAATTGAATAGCAGCCGTTCCAACACCACTCGCTCCTGCATGAATCAAAACTTGCTCTTTTGGACGAAGTCGTGCTAAGTTAAATAAGGTCTGATAAGCAGTTAAAAAAACTTCAGGTATCCCTGCCGCTTGAATATAATCTAAATGTTTTGGAATCGGCATGAGTAGTCTATAATCTACCACTACAAATTGGGCATAACCCCCACCAGGGAGCAAAGCCATAACGCGGTCACCTTTTTTAAACCCTTGCACTTGACAGCCGATCGCTACGATTTCTCCAGCCACTTCTAATCCCAATATTGAGGAAATACCTTCGGGTGGTGGGTAATTGCCGAGGCGCTGTAAAACATCTGCCCTATTGACTCCTGCAGCATAAACGGCGATCTTAACTTCAAAATCTGTATTTTTCGGAGCCTCCTGCTCACTAATCTTCATGGCTTTTAATCCGTTTTGATCTAATACTTCGATATACTTCATCATCTCTAATTTTGTATTTTGGCCAACTCAAAACATTTTATAATAAATAAAATGAAAATTTGTTTAACTTGATAATATACGTCATAATTTTGTTGAGCTTAGCCAACTCATAAATATTTTTTTTAAACTATCCTTTAAACTATAGTGATTAATTTTTTTTAATTTTCTAGGTGCTTTTAGTGTTTGTTTCATAAATTTTATTAGCCAGTTTATTGACCGAACTAAGCCGGTTGAACGGCAAATAATATTGAAGATCAGATATTATTTATGGATTGATTCCCCTACGGACTTATTGATAGAATTTATAAGGAGTATTTGTGAAAAAGGTCCAGATTATTTTGATAATCCCTTCTTAAATCAAATTAACAACTTTTCCAGTAGTTGGATCTCTCTTCACATACCCTTCCATAAAGTTCTTTCAATGAAACCCATTTCTTAAATGTAAGACGGCTCAATAATTTCACATGCGGGCTATTATATTCTAAAATTCCCTCTGACATCAGAAATCATGAGTTTAGTTTTCATTATTATAAAAACTTCCACAATAGCCAAAAAGTCTTTTTTATTACTCAAAAAAAGAAAAGAGAAGGCCTAAATCTTATCTAAGCTTAGTTAATGGTAC
>CAJWQD010000011.1 GCA_913045135.1 uncultured Flammeovirgaceae bacterium
CATTGCTGCGAGCTGGATTCGCTGTAAAAGAAGGAACTGGGGTAAATCCTAAATATGAAATCTCAAGTGATCTTCACACATTGAATATAGTTAGCTTTTCAAAAAAATACGATCACTTTGAAAATCCTAAAAAGTATTTTTGTGCCGTAATGACATGCTCTGAGGCGGATGAGGCATGTCCAGTTATTTTTGGAGCTGATTTGAGAGTCAAATTGTTGTATGAGGATCCTAAATCTGCTGATGGTACAGATTATGAAGTCAACACCTATGATGAGAGATGTTTCCAAATTGCCACCGAAATGTTTCATGTTATGAAAAAGGTGTTCACAAAGCTTCAGAATGCCAAATGAGGGGTTGCAGAAAAGACATTTAAGAAGGTAAAAATCAATTAAAATTATTTGGTAAGGACTCTTAAGATTATGATTTAACCTCATTTAACATATTAATTACACTACAAAGGGGTAAAAGGGTTTTTTGTTAATAAAAGGATTTCTATTTTTGCTGACTAATAAATAAAGGATAATATGGATACTCCAGATATTAATCAAGATCTGAAAAAGGAACATCAGCAGAAAATCAATCAGGTTATTGAAGAGGTAGGGAAAGTAGTTGTTGGGCAAAAGCATATGGTGAACCGATTACTCATTGGTCTTTTCACACAAAACCATATTTTATTAGAAGGTGTGCCCGGGATTGCTAAAACCTTGACGGTAAATACTTTGGCAAAGGTGTTACAACTGGATTTCAAGAGGATTCAATTTACGCCTGACCTTTTACCTGCAGATTTGGTAGGAACTATGATATATAATCAAAAAAAAGCGCTTTTTGAAGTAAAAAAAGGTCCTATTTTTTCTAATATGATTTTGGCAGATGAGGTCAACAGGTCTCCAGCAAAGGTTCAATCCGCCCTTCTGGAGTCCATGCAGGAAAAACAAGTTACAATTGGGGAAGAAACTTATTTATTGGACCGGCCTTTCTTGGTGATGGCGACACAAAACCCTGTAGATCAAGAAGGAACTTATCCTTTACCAGAAGCACAAGTTGATCGATTTATGATGAAAGTTAATGTCAAGTACCCCTCAAAAGAAGAGGAACTTGAAGTCATGCGTAGAATGTCGAATATGTCCTTTAGTCCAGAATTGAATACCTTATTATCAAAGAAAGATATTTTTGCCATTCGAGAAGAAATTAATGATGTCAGTCTATCAGAATCTTTAGAAAAGTATATAGTAGAATTGGTTTTGGCTACAAGAGATCCCCAAGCTTATCAATTAGATGACCTTGCCCACTACATTCAATTTGGAGCTTCTCCAAGAGCCTCTATCAATTTGAATCTTGCAGCAAAAGCGGTTGCTTTTTTTGATGAGAGAGATTTTGTCTTACCCGAGGATATTAAGTCTGTGGCCGATAATGTCATGAATCACCGTATTTTATTAAATTATGAGGCCGAAGCTGATGGTATTACGACTCATGAGATTATTAAAAGCATTCTTAATAAAGTTCAGATTTCCAAATAAGCATAACTTCCATTTCTCGGTAATTATCTGGCTTAACATAACGTTGATATTTCACCATAATTTTTAACAGAAAGTTAATAAACCAATATTAATGAGTTAATCTTCAGAGATCATATTTGTATTGTGTTCAGAGCAATTAGTGTTCTATACAATTTTATACAAATACATTTATTGAAAAACCATATTTATCATTAAAAACCATAATAATCGATGAAACAACTTATTACAACTATTGCTTTATCAAGCTTACTTTTCTTTTTAGCATGCGATGATGATGCAGAAACAGTAACAGTTACAGAAACAGTTACTGTCACAGATACAGTTACAGTGACAGATACAGATACAGTTACAGTGACAGTAGCTGAAGGTATTGAAGTTACTATTTCAAGTAATGTTACAACTGATGTAACCTGGTCGAGTGATTCCATATATATTTTAGCTGGTAGAATAGCGGTAACATCAGGAGCAACACTTACCATTGAGCCTGGTACGATTATTAAAGGCGAATATGGTGCTGGGGCTAATGCGACGGCACTCCTTATTGCCAGAGGAGGAACTTTAAATGCTCAAGGTACGGCAAGCGCTCCGATTATTTTTACTTCAGTAGTTGATGAAGTTCAACCAGGTGGAAATGTTTCGCCAAACTTAGAGCCTGATGTATCTGGTCTTTGGGGGGGTATAATTATATTAGGAAATGCGCCAAGTTCACTAGGTGATGATGCCGCTGAGACAAATATTGAAGGGATTCCTACCACAGATATCAATGGTCTTTATGGAGGCACTGATGCTGCGGATAATTCTGGTACGATAAGTTATATTTCTATCCGCCATGGAGGATCAAATATTGGTGAAGGAAATGAAATTAATGGGTTGACCTTAGGAGGAGTTGGAACAGGAACAACCATAGAAGGTGTTGAGGTTGTGGCAAATCAGGATGATGGAATAGAGTGGTTTGGTGGTACTGTTAGCGTTTCAAAAGCCTTGATATGGAATGCCGGTGATGATAGCATGGATACAGATCAAGATTGGCAAGGGACTTGTACGGATTATGTTATAGTAACTCCACAGGGAGGATCTGCATTTGAATTAGATGGTCCAGAGGGGACTGCAAAAGTTAATGATGTAGGGTCAGGTTACCATACCTTTTCAAATGGGGTAGTTTATGCTGGAGCTGATATTGATCACGTAGTAGACTGGGATGGCTCCACAAATGCAGCTTTAGTAGGTTTATACATTTATGGTTTAGATTCCGCAGTAGCCGCTGCAGGGAACGCAATTGAATCATTTGGTGGTGATGCAAGTGGGACTTCATCGGCATGGGAAATTACTTTGCCTTCAGGAGTTGATATTACCACAGTTTTGGGTGCATCTGCTGCTGCAATAACCACTGAGGTTGCTGCAGGGTCCAGAACTCAGGGTCCTGCTGCCTCGATGTTTGATTGGACATGGGCAGGCAAATCGGGAGCTCTTACTGGAATTGGGTTATAATTAAAATTCCCTTACTAAATCATAAATCAAAAAACTGCAGAATATTATCTGCAGTTTTTTTTTGCATGAAAATTTACGATAATGAAATATTGAACTTATCCTTTAAAGTTTTCGATTATTTATTTGTTACGGTCTTTGAAAACTCAATAAGCTTTATTTTAGAGTCAAAATAATTTGTACTGAAACTTTTTTCAATAATTAGTTTAGGGAAAAATGTTTTCCAGTGTTAAATTAAATTGATATTAATGTTAATTTAATATTAAATATACCCATAGTGTGTTAATTGCATGTTATTTAAAGGTGTGAAGTAACTTGAGTTGAATTTAATTTCTCCATCTTTATTTTATTAATAAAATCTCAAATTTCAGACTGTATAATTCCGAGTAAAATTTTATGAAAAAACTACTCATCGTGAGTTTTTTAATCGCTTGGAGTTTGTTATCATTCGCCCAAAAGGGAACAATTAGAGGAACAGTAATTGAAGAAGAAACAGGCGAACCTCTTTTTTCAGTAACTGTCATCATTGCTGGTACTTCTACGGGAGCAGTTACAGATTTTGATGGCCATTTTTCTTTTCAAGTGGACCCTGGAGTTTATGATTTACGAGCCAGCTTTGTTTCTTTGAAAACTACAGTGATCACTGGGGTAGAAGTAAAATCTGATGAGGTGACCGTTATTGATCAAATTTTTCTTCAACCAGATGTCGAGGAGTTAGAGGCAGTAGTGGTTTCCGGACAAGTAACTAAGTCCACCGAAGCAGCACTCATGGCTGTGAAACGAAAGTCACCTAATGTGATGGATGGAATTTCTTCAGCTAGTTTTCGAAAAATTGGTGATTCGGATGCTGCAGGGGCGATTAAGCGTGTCACTGGAGTCAGTGTAGAAGGTGGAAAATATGTTTATGTTCGCGGTCTTGGTGATCGATACACTAAAACCATGCTCAATGGAGTAGATATTCCTGGTCTAGATCCAGATAGAAATAGTTTGCAAATAGATATTTTTCCAAC
Organism: uncultured Flammeovirgaceae bacterium; assembly: GCA_913045135.1. Lineage (GTDB taxonomy): Bacteria > Bacteroidota > Bacteroidia > Cytophagales > Cyclobacteriaceae > UBA4465. The sequence goes on from CAJWQD010000011.1 coordinate 4,013, forward strand.
ATCGCTTTTGAATAATATGATGATTTTCAAGACGGCTTCTGCGGATAAGCCGGCAGATTTCACCGGAGGATTAGTAAATATTGAAACTAAGGACTTCCCAGAGGAAAAAATTTTTGATGTATCATTGGGAATTACATACAATCCCTCAATGCATTTCAAATCAGATGCACTAACCTACAAGGGTAGTTCTACCGATTGGTTGGGATTTGATTCAGGACTAAGGGATATTCCTGGACAAGTTGACAACGCTAAACTCCCTATTCCTTATTTTAATACGGAGAAAGAAGTATACAATGTTAGTAAGTTGTTTACTCAGCAATTGGCCGCTCAAGAGCAGACAAATTTTATGAACTATAGTTTAGGATTCTCTTTTGGAGATCAAAAAAACTTATCAAATGGGCATTCATTTGGATATTTCTTCACAGGTAATTATAAGAAAAATAATAAATTTTATCAAGATGTGTTCTTTGGAGAATATCAAAAAAGAGATGCTTTAGAAGCATATGAAATGGGAGCCGCTACATTGCGGTCTGGAGCTATTAGTACGGAAAATACATTACTAGCAGGTCTTTTTGGTTTGGCGTATAAAACGCAAAATTCAAAATTTAAGCTTTCCGTTAATCGTCTTCAAAATGGTGAGAAAAAGACAGCTAGAATTAACACTGTTTCAGATCCAGATGATGATTTTGATCCACGTTTAATTTCGGACTATACAGCTTTTAATGATAACTTAGAATATGGTCAAAGAGGATTTACCAATATTTTGCTTAATGGAGTTCATTATTTTGAAGGAAAGAGTTGGAAGTTGGACTGGAAATTATCACCTACTTTTTCTAGTATGACTGATCCCGATATCAGAAGAGCAGCTTTTTCTGATGATGCTGGGTTCAATCGGATTAATGCAGGAGCAGCGGGATTTCCTACAAGAAGGTGGAGATTTTTGGATGAAAAGAGTGCTGCTGCTAAAGTAGACCTACAAAATAATACATCTTTATTTAACAGGGATGCGACATATCGAGTCGGGATGAGTTATGTTTCAAAAATCAGAGATTATTCTATTCAAGCATTCAATATTACCAGTAGGACTGGATCCTCAAGCTGGGATGATGGTATAAGTTTCGATGAGATTGTTTCGGATGAGAATTTGTATGGAAATTCTTCCAGTGTAGCAGGGAATGATATATATTATCAACGCGATGGGGGTATCAATCCTAACTCTAATGCTTATGAGTCAACGAATTTTAATTTAGCGGGATATGCCTCAGCGGAGATCTCAATTTCAGAAAGGCTAAAGACAATTTTAGGTTTGAGAATAGAGCATTTTGAGCAAATTCATACGGGGATGAACCAGCAAGCTGCAAATCAACTTAGAAACGCTGCAGATGCAGCAACTAGGTCCGCTCTGATAACCCAAATTAGATCTGGAGAAATTGATGGAGCTTATTTGTTAAATGATGACAAAGTTTTGAGTTCTATAGATTTCTTTCCTTCACTTAATGTAATATATGCCCTAAGAGACGATCAAAATTTTAGATTCTCTTATTCAAAAACCATCGCGCGACCCAGTTTTAAAGAGCTTTCTTATGCTCAAATTTTGGACCCGGTAAGTAACAGGATTTTTAATGGAGGATTTTTTCAATATTATGATTCAGACGGATCTATTGTTTGGGATGGAAATCTTAAAGAGACTAGAATTAATAATTTGGATTTAAGATGGGAACTTTTTCAAAAGAGGGGTCAGCTAATTTCTTTGAGCGCTTTTTATAAAACTTTCGATGCACCTATAGAATTGGTTCGCATTGCCAATTCCCAATCTGGGAATGAATTTCAACCTAGAAATGTGGGTAATGGACAAATATTAGGTGCGGAATTAGAATTTCGAAAAGCCTTGGACTTTTTGGCTGCTTCATGGTTAAAAAATTTAAGTGCTTTTGGAAATGTAACTTTGGTGGATTCTAGAATTGAGATGACCAAGATGGAATATAATTCACGGTTGGTCTATCAAAAAACAGATGAAGTCGTTAAAGATAGCCGTGTAATGGTGGGGCAAGCACCATTTGTGATCAATTTTGGGCTTCAATACAATAACCCTTCAAAAATATTTGATGCAGGGCTGTTTTATAATGTAAAAGGTAAGACCTTAACTGTGGTAGGAGAAGGATTCTTTCCAGATATTTATTCGCAGCCTTTTCATAGTTTAAACTTCAATTTAAATAAAGCCATAGGGAAGAATAAGCAGACGATAATCAATTTCAGCATTAACAATATTCTCAATGATAAGAGAGAAGACTTTTTTGAAGCTTACAATGCCCAAGATCAAATTTTCAACCAGTTTACACCTGGTACGGAAGTTGGATTGGGTATAAAATATGCATTTTAAAAGGATCTCTTTTTGGAGGTAAATTAGTTACATAAAAAGATATTGTTAGCATCGTTTTTTTTATTTATTGAGCATGCTCGGACAGTTTTGCTGATCTGCAGGCCCGTTCATTAGATACATTTGCAAGTCCTCTACACGACTCTCCGATAGCCGTAATAATTCTTTACACTTGCAAGGGTTAAAGACTTCTTTTCCATAATTTTTGCGATAATGTTGGTCCCACTTTTTGGGGTATATAGCACGCAGTCTACGATCTCTGTATTGAATCCAATAGACTTGTTCCATATTAAATGCCTCAAGAAAATGGCGGTCATTTTTATACTTTACTTCTATTTTATCCATCAAGCTCAATATCTTGGTGTCTAATTCATCAAATTTTTTACAAGCATCCATGTTGTTTTTTTTTTCGAACTTACAGCTGCTGATAATAAGTATTGTAAAAAGTAATATTATGTTTTTCATTTATCGTATTGGTTGATTTCCTACGCAATAAAATAGTGAAAGATAAAAGGATGAGGTTTATGTTGACAAAGCTAGTTGTAATTTTTTTAATTTTTCAATCTCACGATTGATGGCTAATAGATTTTCCAATATTCTACTACCTTCTTTCGAATTTGCGCTTTTTTTTGAAATTTTTCTGTATTTTTTTGAAAGCTTATAGGCCTGTGCAGTTTTAGTATCAACAACTTTTTGATATTGTTCCCAATAAAACTTTTTTTTAAAATCTAAAATTAAATTTTGCGTTTCTTTTTGATATACGGACAGATTTGCAATAGGGATTTTAGCGGTATCCAATGCCATGTGAACTAAAGTCTTATTTTTACCTGAGAGTTTTAAGAAAAGGCGAAGCTCGATATTTCCATCGTTATTGGTTATTGGAATCTTGAGTATGTAATGGGTCCCATTATTGATAAGCTGTCCAAAATGCTTCGTGTATTTCCAAAGTCCAAGTTTGACGGTCGCAGGATTAAAATCAAGCTCGGTTTGGTATCCTGAGTAGGAAATTCCTGTAATGGATAGGTTGAGAAGTTCTAATTTTGTATCATAATCTTGACAAATGGAAAAAAAAGGGAAAGAACTGAACAATGTGATGGATAAGATATGTTTATGGATAAAACAAATTAGACAATAAAATCTCATGGGGACAAAGATATTGATAACTGGTGGATCAGGAATGATAGGTCAAGCATTAAGTGCAGCATTGAGTGAAAATGGGCACCAAATTTCTCATTTAAGTAGGAATCCCTCTGAGAATGCTAATTACACTTCTTATAAATGGGATATTGCTAATCAATATATTGATCCAAATGCATTGAAGGTAGATCTTATCATCCACCTATCTGGTGAGGGTATAGCCAATAAAAGGTGGACAAAAAAACAAAAACAAAAACTAATTATGAGTCGTATTGATGCTGCAAAACTTCTTTACGATAAGATTACAAAATTAAAAAAGCGTCCTTCAAAGATCATTTCTGCCTCAGCCATAGGTTATTATGGCAGTGATACGAAGCAAGAGGAATGTTTCGAAAATACGCCTTCTGGTAGTGACTTCATTGGACAATTTGTATTTAAATGGGAGCAACAAATCAGTCAATTTGAAAAATTAGGTATGCAGGTAAGTATTCTGAGAATCGGAATTGTTTTGTCAAAAGTTGGAGGAGCACTCCCTAAACTTTCCCTTCCAATTTCATTGGGGATTGGTGCACCGATTGGATCAGGGAGGCAAAGTATCAGTTGGATTCATTTGGATGACCTAGTAAAAATGTTTGTTTTTGTGGTTGAGCGAAAGATGAAGGGTATTTATAATGCGGTTACACATAACACGACGAATGCTTTACTGACCAAGGCGATTGCCCAGCAATTAAAAAAACCATTATTTTTACCCAATGTACCTAGTTTTATTCTCAAAATAATTTTTGGGGAAATGTCAAAAATAATTTTAGGAGGGAATCGGGTAAGTGGGATAAAAATTATCGAACAGGGCTTCAAGCCCAATTATCCAACTCTTGAAGTGGCATTAAGTGATATTTTTAGAAAAGAAGATAAATAATCGAAAAATCAAGATATCAATTAGGCTTATTTTTTTTAAATAAGATGGAAAATTCCGTAGTTAAAGTCAGTTAATTTTTTCACAGTTAGAGCTCATGAGAACTACTAAAATAAGAAAAGGGCATTGGTTAATTGCCTTTTTTTACAGGGAGCCTTTGCTTATTACAATTTTTTAGTTTTAGATCTATTTAATAGTTAATTTTGCGGTTTATTGTACCAAATAATTCATGGGAAAAAGAAAATTGATCGAACAAAAACAAACTGATGATGAGGTAATAGAAATAATTGGAGCGCGTGAGCACAATTTAAAAGATATCCATTTGATCCTTCCAAGAGAGAAATTTATAGTCATCACCGGGATCAGCGGGAGTGGAAAGTCATCTTTGGCATTTGATACCTTAAATGCTGAAGGTCAACGGCGATATATGGAAAGTTTTTCTGCATATGCACGTTCCTTTATTGGGAATATGGAACGGCCGGATGTTGATAAGATCAATGGATTAAGTCCTGTGATTGCTATTGAGCAAAAGACGACCTCCAGAAATCCGAGATCTACTGTTGGCACAACGACAGAAGTATATGATTTTTTGCGATTATTATTTGCAAGAGCAGGGAGAGCGTATTCCCATGTTACAGGTAAAGCTATGATCAAGCAGTCTGAAGCTCAAATTTTGGATCAGTTGTATAAAAATTATCAAGGACAACGATTGATCTTATTAGCACCCGCTGTTAAGGGTAGAAAAGGGCATTATCGTGAGCTTTTCGAGCAGATTAGAAAAATGGGATATTCTAAAGTACGTATCAATGGGACAATCTTAGATTTGAGGCCAAAAATGCAAGTTGACCGATACAAGACCCATGACATTGAAATTGTAATTGATCGTTTGGCCATAGCCAAGAAAGATTATAAACGTGTAAAAGATTCTATTGCCACGGCATTGAAGCAAGGTAATGGAGTTATGATGGCCTTAACAGAGAATGAAGAACTCTCTTATTTTTCAAAAAATTTAATGGATCCGGAGACAGGGTTGGCATATGATGAACCTGCCCCAAATACGTTTTCTTTCAACTCTCCTTACGGAGCATGTAATCAATGTAATGGTTTGGGGGTTATAGAGGAAATTACAGAAACAGCAATCCTCCCCAATCCTTTATTAAGTATCAGTAGAGGAGGGATATTACCTTTGGGTGAGTACAGAGATATCTGGATTTTTAAAAAGATAGAAGCTATTCTAAAGAAAAACAAAATAAGTATCACTACACCAATTAAAGATATTCCTAGACCGATTTTAGATATTCTGCTTTACGGAAAGTCTGAAACTATTCAGGTAAGCTCTGTCAAATATCCGGGGACGGATTGGAATACTACTTTTGAAGGGATTATCAATTTTTTGAATAAGCAGCGAGAGGAGGGATCCGAAAAAACGCGGCAGTGGGTGCGAGATTTTATGGATATCAAGACTTGTGATGCATGCCAGGGCTTTAGGCTAAAAAAGGAATCTTTGCATTTTAAGATAGCAGATAAGCACATTGGAGAGCTCTCATCAATGAATATCAATATATTGGATGATTGGTTTAAAAATGTAGAATCAAAATTAGATGAACGACAAAACATTATAGCTAAGGAAATTTTAAAGGAGATTCGAAAGCGGATTGGATTTATGCTGAATGTAGGTTTAGATTATTTGGATTTAAATCGGCCTTTGAGGACTTTATCAGGAGGAGAGGCACAGCGCATTCGTTTGGCAACTCAAATTGGGACGCAACTGGTCAGCGTTCTTTATATTTTAGATGAGCCCAGCATTGGACTTCATCAAAGGGATAATATGAAATTGATCAAGGCGTTACAAGAGCTTAGGGATTTGGGTAATACGGTGATCGTAGTTGAGCATGATAAAGACATGATGCTAGAATCTGATTTTATCGTAGATGTGGGCCCGGGTGCAGGTAGATTTGGAGGTCAAATTGTCGCTGCTGCACCGCCTGAGGAATTTTTAAAACATGATACAGTAACAGCCAATTATTTAAATGAAGATCTCCAGATAGAAGTACCTAAAATACGTCGAAAAGGTACGGGGGACCAAATTGTTTTGAAGGGGGCTTGTGGGCACAATCTTAAAAATGTCACCTTAAAATTAAGTTTGGGTAAAATGATTTGCATTACCGGTGTCTCAGGCAGTGGAAAGTCAAGTTTGATTCATGAAACCCTTTATCCAATTTTAAGAAAACATTTTTATAAGTCAAGAAAAGAACCTTTGCCTTATTCATTTATAAAAGGGATAGATTATTTAGATAAGGTAATAGAGGTAGATCAATCACCTATTGGTCGAACTCCTAGATCTAACCCAGCAACTTATACAACTGTTTTTTCAGATATTAGGGCTTTATTCAGCGAATTGCCAGAAGCTAAAATTAGGGGATATAAGCCCGGTAGATTTTCTTTTAATGTCAAAGGGGGAAGATGTGAAACTTGTCAAGGGGGCGGGATGAGGGTCATTGAAATGGATTTTCTTCCCGATGTCTTGGTAGCTTGTGAGACGTGTAGGGGGAAAAGATACAACCGTGAGACTTTAGAAGTTCGGTTTAGAGGTAAATCTATTGCTGACATGCTAGATATGACGGTAGAAGAGGCAGTAATTTTTTTTCAAAGTCAACCAAAAATTTTAAGAAAAATTGAAATGCTAGATCAAGTAGGTCTGGGCTATATCACTTTAGGACAACATGCAACAACACTTTCTGGGGGTGAAGCGCAGCGGGTCAAATTGGCTACTGAGCTATCTAAAAAAGATACAGGTAAGACGCTTTATATTCTAGACGAACCAACGACAGGATTACATTTTCAAGACATAGGTCATTTGTTAGATGTGTTGAACCGATTAGTAGATAAGGGAAATACAGTTTTAATTGTGGAGCACAATATGGATATTATAAAGGTAGCCGACGAAGTCGTAGATTTGGGGCCTGAAGGGGGAAACTATGGGGGAAAAATTTTAATGACAGGTACACCTGAGGCATTGATGAGGTGCAAAGACAGCCATACCGCTACTTATTTAAAGAATGAGTTAACTTTAAGTAATGAGTAAGCATCGTCTCTATTGGATATTTCAAATGATTGGTTGGTCTTTATATGGGGCCATTCAACTATTTCTATATAGTGTAGAATTTCAAATCACATTTTCTTTTTTTTTGGGCCAATTATTGCAGGTGACTTTTATGGTTGGCTTGACCCATTTGTTTAGGAACCACATCATTCGGAATAATTGGATTGATGTCAAATGGATAGCCTTGATCCCAAGGTTTATAATTGCCATGCTAACTTTTTCACTAACGCATTATTTGTTTATTATTCTAATTTCGTTCTTCTCCGGAGATTTGAATGGAATCCGAGAATTTAATTTGCTCTATGTTTTGGCAAGTATGTTACAATCTATGGGTTTATTCGGTATTTGGTCTTTGATTTATCTTTCTTTTCTTTATTTCGAAAGATACAACAGATCCCTGAAATATGAAGCGGCCATCAAAGAGACCGAACTCAATAATTTAAAGTCTCAGCTTAATCCTCATTTTATTTTTAATGCCCTCAACAGCATTCGAGCGCTAGTACAGGAAGACCCCTTAAAATCTAAAAAAGCCATAACACAATTATCAAATATTCTCCGGAATGTTTTGAAGGCCCAACCTCAAGAAACTATCGCTTTCAGCGAAGAGTTGGCTACCGTAAAAGATTATTTAGAGTTGGAGGCAATCAGATATGAAGAGCGAATTGAAATTAGTTACGACATTGATGAGTATTCAAACTTTTTTCGAGTACCCCCATTGATGTTACAAACCCTAGTTGAAAATGGAATTAAGCATGGAATTTCTAAACTCAAAAAAGGAGGAAAACTTAAATTAATTACCCAAAGGGTTACGGAGGGATTACAAATTCAAATTAAAAATAGTGGAAGGGTTACAACTAAAAAACATAAAAAAAGTGGGTATGGGTTGTTAAACACAGAAAAAAGATTGAAATTAATTTATGGTGATCAAGCTTCATTGCAAATTGGTAATGCAAATGATCACACGGTATTGACACAAATTATTATTCCTAAACCTGTATGAGAGCGATAATTATTGATGACGAAAGATTGGCCAGAACAGAGTTAAACAACTTATTAAAAAATTACCCAGAGATTGAAATTGTAGATCAGGCAGTAAATGCTGATGAGGCTTTAGAAAAGATCAAACGACTACATCCTGACTTAATTTTTTTAGATATTCAAATGCCAGGAAAAACAGGGTTTGAATTGCTTGAGGAGCTTGACAAAGTACCTAAAGTTATATTTACAACTGCTTATGATGAGTTTGCAACAAGAGCTTTCGATGTGAATGCGCTAGACTATTTATTAAAACCGATTCAAGAGGAACGATTGAAAGATACCATAACCAAGGTTTTGGCAATCGAGACACGCGCTTTGGCAGAACGTGCCCAGGAAGGGATTTTGGAGGTTAAACAATCATTAGGGGTTAATGATCAAGTGTTTGTAAAAGATGGTGAGCGATGTTGGTTTATAAGTTTGAAGGAAATTAGACTATTCGAATCTGATGGGAACTATATAAAAGTATATTTTAACAACGTTAAGCCCATGATTCATAAAAGTTTAAATGCTTTGGATGAAAAGTTGGATGAGAGAAGTTTTTTTCGAGTAAGCAGAAAGTATATTATTAATCTGGGTTGGATAGAAACGATCGAAACCTGGTTTAATGGTGGATTATTGGTTCAGTTAAAGGGTGGAGAGAAAGTAGAAGTAAGTCGTAGACAAGCGGCGCGATTTAAAGAGAAAATGAGTCTTTAGAGGTAAGTGTTATGGCATGGGATAAAATAGTTGGGCACAGATTTCATCGCTAATAAGAAATCCATCAAAAGTAAGTTTGAGCTTATTTTTTCCCATAAGCGCCAAGCCTTCTAGGCAAATTTGATCAATTAATTTAAGGTTGTCACTTTTAATATCTCTGTGAAATTCTTTTTTAAATAGTGCAAAATCAAGGCCAAAACTAGTCCTAAGTCGCAGCATGATATGTTCATTCATTTTTTCTGTTAATGAGAGTGCCTCTGTGGTTAATTGGAGATGACCGAAATCAAGTTTTTTTAGATATAGTTGATTGTTACTTATGTTTTGACTTCGATACTCACCATCAAAAGAATGTGCACCAGGCCCAATGCCCAAATAAGGGTTTTGAAGCCAATAAGAAGTATTATGACGGGAAAATTTCTTCTCTTTTGCAAAGGAAGAGATTTCATAATGTTCGTATTGCTGTTGTGTTAATAACTCATGAACCACTCGATAATTTCTTTGATAGTCATTGTCCGAGGGGAAAACTCGTTTATTTTGCATCTTCCAACTACCAAAAACGGTTTTCTCTTCTATGGTTAGTCCATATATAGAAAGATGTGGAAGATCTAAACTTACTAAAGTTTTTAAATCAGCCTTCAATACGGCATCATTTGCATCTGGAAGGGCAAACATAAGATCGGCAGAGATATTGTGAAATCCAGCTTTACGTACCCATTCGATACTTTTTAGGGCTTGATTTGCGCTGTGGGATCTATTCAGAATTTTTAAAATTTTATCATCAAATGTTTGAATACCAATGCTCAATCGGTTGATACCCAAACGCCTCCAAGATTTTGCTTTTTCAGCATCTATGTCATCCGGATTGGCTTCTAAGGTAATTTCGGCAGACGTAGAAACTTTATAAAAAGTTTTAATTGTTTCTATCAGAAAATCTAGTGCTTTTTCTGTTAAGATGGAAGGGGTACCGCCACCTAAATAAATTGTTTCAATGATAACTTTGGGAGTTGAACTTTTTAACTTCAATTCCTTGGCAAGTCCTTGAACCATTGGCTTAATGGAATTTAATTGCGTACTAAAATGGAAATCACAATAATTACAGGCCTTTCGGCAAAAGGGGATATGTATGTATAATGCAGACAATTTTTATAAGTCAACAAAAGTAATTGGATTCTCTTTCAAATCTATCATTTGAATCTGTTAAGATATTTACAAATGCAGTCCTTCTCTTTTTGTATGGAGTCTGATAATATTTAATTTTACTTTTGTGGTCATTTTATAACATGATAAATGAATAATTTTGAATCAGAAATTTATTTTACTTTTTAACTCATCAATTTTCTCGTGAGGTGCTTATTATTCTTTTTCTTCATTGTTTTTTTAGGCTCAATGATTGCCTTTTCCAGGGGTCATTCTGTCATCACCAAGAACATATCAGATCAGTTTATTTGGACTGATGAGGATGAGGACACAATAACTCCAATTTCAGGGATAGATGCTTCTGCGTACCTAGTTTTATCTAATAATTTGATTTTTCGTGAATTGTTGATTGAAAACAGTCAACCGATGACTGTTTGGATAAATAACCGTTTAGCAGTCTCAAACATGAACTCTTGCATTATCTCTATAGGTCAAATATATACTGACGATGATCAAGATTCGGTCATTTTAATAGTTGAAGGGATACAGAAAACGAGAGATTTGAAGGGGTATTTAGTAGATTTAAATACGATCTCTGTGTCAAAGGATTTAATTGAGGCGAAAAAAACAAATATTCAATATGATTTTTTAGTCATACAAGTCCTAGTTTTATTGTTTGTAGGAGGTCTAATGAGGAGGTTTGATCTTCCTTTTCTTTCTAGTTTAGCAACGAGACCCATTCTTTTTCCATTTCGAGGAGTGGGAAGTAATTTTACGTTTAAGGAGAATTACAAATTAATTTTAAGGGTTAGTTTTTTATCAATTTTTTTGGGCATATCCTATTGGTTTCTTGAAAATTACCAGCCAGTTCAAAACTTTTCCTTAGCAAGAAATTTAGTTTCTTGGTTGATTTACTCATTTTATGCTTTCGGGCTGTTGTTAATCAAATACATAATAGTCATTACATTTGGATATTTACATCAATTAAAACCATTAAGTCATTATCAGTTTTCCGCTTTCGTGAATTTTATTACTGGGGCCAGTTTGTTTTTTCTAATTTATGTGAATATTCATCTTTGGTTTTTATATTATGAACCAAATGTGTTACCGAAATTTTGGAATTATTATTTTTTGGGAGCTATCATTTTGTTTTACATCTACTTCTTCTTTTACATGTCGTTTCAAAAAGAGACTAGAAAACTTCACATTATTTTATATCTTTGCAGCACTGAAATTTTGGGCATTTTTTATATTGCAATAATCTTAATAAAATAGTTTCGGTAATTTTTGTCATTCACCGTTTAGAAATAAAAGAAATTGGAGGGTACTACAAGAATCACAAAAGTCGGCAGTATTTTGGTTTCACAACCAAAACCAAGTGGAAATAAATCACCATATTTTGAGCTTGCTGAAAAGTACAATTTAAAAATAGATTTTAGACCTTTCATTCAAATTAATCCAACCGATGTCAAGCAGTTTAGAAAGCAAAAAATTAATATTTTAGATTTTACTGCAGTAATTTTCACTAGTAGAAATGCTGTGGATCATTTTTTTAGACTGGCCTCGGAGATGAAAGTGGAAATGCCTGCCGACATGAAATATTTTTGTGTTTCAGAACAAACGGCCAATTATTTACAGAAATATATTGTTATAAGGAAACGAAAGATTTTCTCTGGCCAGCGGACGGCTAAAGATTTGATAGAAATGATAAAGAAGCACAAAACAGAAAAATTTATTTTTCCATGTTCAAGTATAAGAAAAAATGATATTCCTAATTTTTTGGAAGAGAATGATTTTATCTTTGTTGAAGCTATTATTTATGAAACCGCTGCTAGTGATTTATCAGATTTAGCAGACGTAAATTATGATATAATAGCTTTTTATAGTCCCTCTGGGATTCAATCATTGTTCAAAAACTTCCCAGATTTCAAACAAAATAACACAAGAATTGCAGCTTTTGGCCCTACGACTGCAAAGGCTGTTACTGATGCGGGACTATTCCTAGATATTCAAGCCCCTCACCCTAACGCCCCTTCAATGACGGGTGCTTTAGAGCTATATATAAAGGAGGCGAATCAAGTAACCTAAAGTAGTTTAATTGGGGTAACTATATTCATGATGGAAATTAAATCCCTTCAAAGCGTCAAGAATTTCTTTTGATTTAATTATTTTAACATACATAATGAGGGATAAATTCGTTTTTAGAGGGTTTTGGATATTATTGGCCATTTTACTTGGACCTCCCATGCAGGCTCAAAATGATTCTTTTGTCAGTTTTAGTATTATGAATCCAACTTTACATAATCCATCCTGGATAGGTAATGATCCGATTGCTCGGGTTGTTTTGCAAGCGAGAAGTCAATGGACAGGTTACAAAACATCTTTTGACGGGAGTGGGGGGGCGCCATCTTCCTTGGTTTTCAATATGTCCGTACCCATAGCGGCAAAGTTCTCAGGAATTGGATTATCCGTTTTGAATGAGACGATTGGTCCGGTAAATAACATAGTTTTTAATTTGCCAATTTCCTATAATATTATCGTTAATGGGAATAAACTTATTTTAGGTTTGATGCCTGGCATCATCTCTAGATCTCAGAATTTTAATGAACTTCGTTTCAATGATCCTAGAGATCCCTTTAACAGAATAGGGACCCAAGAGACACAATCCTTATTTAATCTGGGCGTAGGTGCATTATATTCCTTACCAAGAAATAGTTATATTGGATTAAGTATTTATAATCTAATGCAGCCGGAGTTCAATTTCGGATTATCAGGAATCTCTAACAAATTAGCTACAAACTATACGTTGATGTTAGGCGCATTCAAGAGTCTAACAAAGGGGTTAGAATTAAGACCAAATTTGGTTGTTAAAACGGATTTGAATACCTTAACCTTTGACTTGGGAGCTCAACTTCAATATAACACTAGAATTTGGATGGGTACTTCCTACAGATGGTCCGAAGCGATAGTTGTTATGGGGGGCTATAGTTTAATGGAAAGAAATAGGTTGAAGTTGGGTTTTGCCTTAGATTTAGTCATCCAAGAAAGTCAAGCCAAAAAAGCGACCTCCCAAGAAATATACATAAGATATGATTTGTTAGATTTCGTATTTGGAGGGAAGAAAAAGATAAAAACACCCAGATTTATAAATTAATACGAGAAAATTCACATAGTTTTTAATTAATATTATTGAATTTTTGGTGGCTAATTTATATTCAGTTTATATTTAAGGCTTGAAGCATCATGAGTAAAGATTGCATTTGCCAATTATTATTAGTTTTGCACTTTGAAGAAAGTTATTATGAAGTTTAAAAAATTTATAAAATTGTCTGCATTACAGTCAATAGGAATCGCGTTAATATTTACTAGTTGCGGTTTTATTGGGGGGCTAACTGGTGGTGGAGGATCGGAGGACAGAGGAGAGGTTTATGGTGTTCCTGACCGGGAGGGTTGGGAAATGACTCGACCGTTTGGTATGATGGCGATACGAGCGGGCACTTTTCATATGGGTCAGGCAGACGAAGATGTCGCCCACACCCAAATAAATTATAACAAGCAGATCACGATCAGTGCGTTTTTCATGGACGATACAGAAATTACGAACAATGAATACCGTCAGATGACTCAAAACTTGGCTGAAGCCTCTGACATAGTATTGCCTGATGGAATAACGTTAGAACAAGTGCTGCCTGACACTACGGTATGGGTGAGGGACTACACGCATCATATGGGTGACCCTATGGTAGCTTATTATTGGTCACATCCTGCTTTCGATGATTACCCTGTTGTGGGAGTTAACTGGAATGCGGCAAAATATTTTTGTGAGTGGAGAACTAATTATTTAAACTCTTACAGATCAGATCAAGGATTACCATTAATGCCTGCTTTCCGACTTCCTTCTGAGGCAGAATGGGAATATGCTTCAAGAGGAGGACGAGACATGGCAAAATACCCTTGGGGTAATCCATATGCCAGAAATATGAAAGGGTGTTTGTTAGCCAACTTCAAACCTGGACGAGGAAATTATTATGATGACGGATTCTCCTATACAGCTCCAACTGCAACTTTTTTTGCCAACGATTACGGTCTTTATGATATGTCAGGAAATGTGGCGGAATGGTGTGAAGATGCTTATAATGCATCTTCTGTTCCTTTGGTTTGGGATTTGAATCCGACTTACTACGACGAAAGAATAGCAGAAAAAGTAACTAGGGGAGGTTCTTGGAAAGATATTGCCTATTTTATTGAAACAGGAACACGACAATTTGAGCACAAAGATACTGCTAGATCTTCAATTGGCTTTAGATGTGCCATGTCTTACATTGGAAGGTCAACCCAATCATTTAATTTTTAATAATTTGAAAACTAAAACTACAAAAATATGAGCGAGAAAAAAGGAGGCTTCATGGATTTATTGTTCACCACTATTATGCCTAAGGTATATGGTATTGGGGCTGCAGTGGTTATTGTAGGTGCCATGTTTAAAATTCTCCATTTACCAGGATCTTCTATCATGCTAGGTGTGGGATTGACTGTTGAAGCAGTTATTTTCTTCTTAAGTGCTTTTGAACCACCTCATCCTGATCCTGAATGGTCAAAAGTATATCCGGAACTTGCACTTGACTACGATGGACCGGCTGCGACACCTCCTCAGAGAAGGGTTGCTCCAGCAGCAGCTGCCACAGGCGTTTCAGCACAGATGGATAAAGTTATGGAAGATGCTAAAATAGGTCCAGACTTACTGAAAGGTCTAGGTGATGGTATGAGAAACCTTGCCGACACTGCTAGTAAAATGTCAAATCTTAGCGACGCTGCTGTAGCCACCAACGAATATGCAGACAATATGCGATCAGCATCAAAAACATTAACTCAAATGAATAAATCATATGGGGCATCAATGCAAGCTTTGGGAGCGATGTCGGAAGCATCAAAGGGAGCTAAGGATTATCAAGCACAAGTTCTAACGGTTACAAAAAGTTTGAGTGCATTAAATGCATTATATGAGATGGAACTTCAAGATTCTCAAAGTCATACAAAAGCGTTAAACAAATTTTATTCGAATGTTACTGATGCTTTAGAGAGTATGGCAGAAGCTGGTAAAGAAACTGCAGCTTTTCAAGTTCAACTGAACCAACTAACCTCGAATGTTGAGAGCTTAAATAAAGTATATGGTGGCATGCTGACCGCTATGAAAAGTTAATTCTTAACAAACCAATTTAAAAAATAAATTATGTCAGGAGGTAAAGAAACGGGACGTCAGAAAATGGTGGGTATGATGTACTTGGTGCTGACTGCTCTATTGGCGCTGAATGTGAGTAACACCATTATTGATAAATTCGTCTTCATTAACGAAAGCTTAGTGAGCGCAAATAATGAGACTCAAGATAGGAATATCCAAATAATGGAGAGTATTGTAAAGACTGTTGATGAGACAGGCAATCGTGAGGCTGATTTAAAGGTAATGGAAGCCGCTAAGCTGGTTCATGAAAAAACTGATGTATTGATGACCAAAATGGTAAAGTTAAAAGATACTATGGTGGCAATTACAGGTGGTTATATCGAGTATGAACCTAGCTATGTTGGGGATGCTAAACATCTAGCGGGAAAGACGGATTACAGTAAAGTAGGCCATTACATGATGCCTGTAGAGGAGGGAGGCCAAGGTAAAGGGCAAGAGGTTAAAGATATGCTTAATGGCTATGCAGAAGAGATTAAAGCAATTATGGCAGAATTTGATGCACCACAAGCTGAAGTTGAAAAATTTAAACCAATTGCAGTGGATGCTGTTGATGATCCAGTATACAATAAAGACCCTAATCAACAGGGGAAAGCGTTCGCACAACTTGCGTTCTCTGATTCCCCTACTCCGGCTTGTCTTGCTACCGTTGCTGATTTTCAGTCTAAGATATTGAGTTATGAGACTCGGGCAATGGCTTTCTTATCATCAAAAGTAGGTGCTGGAGATATTGCATTTGATCAAATTGTGGCAATGGTTAGACCCGAATCGAAATATGTCGCTGCGGGAACACCTTATAAGGCAGAAATGTTTATAGCAGCTTCAGCTTCAGCAATTGTACCGACAATGACTTATAATGGAAAACAGATCAAAGTAGAGGGTGGTGTTGGCTTAGTAGAGTTTACAGCTTCAGCAAAGTTTTCAGGGAAAGAAATGCAAAAACGTAAAACTTTCGAAGCAGCTATCACCATTGATCTACCTGGAGGGGGGGATACAACATATGCAAGTGTTGAAGAATATTTTGTAATGAAGCCAGTAATTCAGATTCAATCAGCTTCAGTTGGAGCACTTTATTTCAATTGTGGAAATAAGCTAGACGTTCAGGTACCTGCATTGGGGACTTCTTATAATCCAGCATTTTCTGCAAAAGGAGGATCTACGATTAAGGGGGCAACGGCAGGTGCAGTGACCATAGTACCGACGGCAAAAGAAGTTGTTTTGAGTGTCTCAAGTAATGGTAACAGAATAGGATCAAGAACCTTTGGTGTAAGACCCATACCAGCGGTTGAAATAAAGGCTTTTTCGGATAGAGGAGAAGTTAATATCTCAAAGGGAATCCCTGCGAAAACACCGAGATTATCCATAAGGGCTATACCAGATGCAGGATTTAAGGAATTTTTGCCGGATGATGCGAAATTTCAAGTTTCTCAAATTGTGGCTACATTAGTAAGTGGTGGTGTAGGTAGGCAAAGTGTTAAAGGAAGCGGTAGTTTAAATTTATCCGCTATTGCATCATCTGCGAGAAAGGGAGACATATTGGTACTAGAATTCAAACAAGTAAAAAGAAAAAATTTCAAAGGGGATGTTGAAAATTTTAATGCATATAACAGAAGTATGTCAATCCCATTGAAATAGATCTAAAATTAAGAGAAAATGAAAAATTTATTAATCAGTTTTTTAGTATTAACTATGGTTGTTGAAATTCAAGCACAACAATGGGGAGTACCTGTTGCGGCAGCTGAGATTATCAAACCAGAGGTTAAGCCTAACCATATCATGTGGAAAAAAACCCTGTTTCGAAGATTAAATCTGACACAAAAACAAAATCAACCATTTAATTCAAAAAATTCGGAGTTGTCAGCTTTGATGATCCAAGGAGCCAAAGACGGATTGCTTCAGCCTTACATGTCTGATTCGTGTTTGCGACCTATGCCTGATGACGAATTTATAATGGCTTTACAATATGAGGTACAAGGTGGTGGCGATGATTTTGGTGGCGACTTTGGTGGCGGTTTTGGTGGCGGCTTTGGAGATGAGGCAGAAGAAGATTCTGAGGGTGATGGGAAAAAATATAACGATATTGATCCGACTGAATTTAACAAGATTTACATTAAAGAAGATCTAATTTTTGACCGTAACAGATCAAGAATGTACTATTACATCAGGTCGCTCACGTTAGGTATTCCTGCCAATCCAAATTATGAAATTCAATTTGAAAAAAAGGTGGCAAGTTTTAGGTATGATGATGTTGTAAAACTGTTTAGAGGTCCTTATAAAGAAAAAGCATTGTGGTTTAACGAGCAAAATCCAGGGGCACATGTAAATTTAGCCGATGCGTTAGAACTAAGATTATTCAATGCACCGGTAATAGGGGTATCCAATTCTCAGAATTTAGATATTCGGCAGATGTATGGAGATCAAATTGCTAGCGATCCCATGAGCGCCATGATATTGCAGGAGCAAGCTGAGATGCAATTGATGGAATATGAGCATTATTTGTGGGAGAACTAAGAAATATATTCTAACAATTTTATTAAAGGAATCTATTAGGATTCCTTTTTTTTATTTAAATAATTATGCACCCTTACACCTAATCTATTACCTATAGTATTTGTCAGAGCAGAAATGGAGGCGGTTCGAATTTGACTTAATGTTTTAAATTGCGTAAGCAAGTCCGTTTTTTTTTTAGTACCAATTCCTGGGATATTGTCAAGAATTGACGTTATTGAATCATTTGAGCGTATGTTGCGATGATGCGTAATGGCAAATCTATGAGCCTCATCTCTTATAAATTGTAAGAGCTTAAGTGTAGAAGATTTTTTACTGAGGTAAATAGGAATAGAATCTTCCGGGAAATAAATTTCTTCCAATCTTTTGGCAATACCGATTATTGGAACTTTGCCGTAAAGGCCAAGTTTTTTTAGGGAAATACAAGCAGCACTGAGCTGACCTTTTCCCCCATCTACTACGATGAGATCGGGGAAAGTCTTTTTTTCTTTTAATAAGCGTTCATATCTACGGTAGATGATTTCAGTCATTGAAGAAAAGTCATCAGGTCCAATAACAGTTTTTATGTTATAACGTCGATATTCCTGCTTTAAAGGTTTTCCATTTTTAAAATAGACCATACTTGCTGTAGGATAGCTGCCTTGTATGTTGGAGTTATCAAAACATTCTATAACAGTAGGTAAAGACTTTAATCTTAAATCTCTCTGCAATTGACGTATCGTTCGCTCTGAATTGTCCTGTTGTTTTGTTTTAATGCGAAGATGATTCTGCTTGAACATAAATGCATTTTTTATAGAAAGGTCTAATAATTTCTTTTTGTCGCCTATTTGTGGGATAATTACATCAATTTCAGGAAGCTCGAATAAAAAGTTTGAAATAATAGTAGCGCTGTGACTATTGAATTTTTGTCTGAGAGTAGGTACGGCGTAGGCTAAAATTTCAGCAGTTTTCTCTTTAAGTCTCGACCTGATAAGTACAGTTTCGGATGCCCTAATCATGCCCATTTCAATTTTCATAAAGTTAACATAGCTTATGTCTGCTCCGTGTAAGATGGTGACAATATCAATATCTGTAATGTTAGGGTTTACAATCAATGATTTTGACTGAAAGGTTTCTAGCAATTGTAACTTTGACTTAAATTCAGCTGCTTGTTCAAATTTAAGTAGACTTGCCGCATGGTTCATCTCCTCCTTGAGGCGTATTTTAATGGGCTGAATTGTACCTTTAAGAATGAGCATGGCCTGGTCAATTTCATTTAAATAATCTACTTCAGTTTGTAGATTTTCGCATGGGCCTAAACAATTTCCGATATGGTATTCTAGGCATACTTTAAATTTTTTGTTATTGATATTTTTCTCTGAAAGGTTGAGATTACAAGATCTTACATGATAAAGTTTGCTGATAAGGTCTAAAGCTTTATGCATATCCCTTACACTGGTATAAGGTCCGAAATGGGTTCCTTTATCTGGAACTACTTTTCGAGTAGCATATATTTTTGGGAATCGCTCGTTGGTAACCACGAGAAAAGGGAATGTTTTATCGTCCTTTAATAAGATATTGAATTTCGGCTGATTTTCTTTGATCAGGTTATTTTCTAATAGTAAGGCATCATATTCAGAATTTACAATGGTAACTTCTATAGTATTTATCTGACTGACGAGTCGTTGTGTTTTTCTATTTAGTAAGCTTTTATTCGTAAAATAGCTTGCTACTCGATTTTTTAAAACTTTAGCTTTACCCACATATAAAAGGGTTCCTGAAGCATGAAAGAATTTATAGACACCCGGATCTTTGGGGATATGGTTGTAAGAAGTTTTATTAAATTGGAAATGTTCCATCTAGAATATCTCACCTTCATTGACGATGTCATAAAAAGTTGAATCTTTTCCGTAGGTACCCTTGTAAATATTACAATCCAATTCAACATTGATTTTTGTGGACGGAGGATCAAAGGGTGCTCGCTCATAAGCAAGTGTTGAGTCTTGATAGGCTTTAAGCATAAAATTTTGCCATATAGGTCGGGCCGTGCGAGCACCTTGGCCCAGAATCCACTCTCTAAATCGGATACTTCGTTCATCTCCACCTACCCAAGCGCCAGCTACAAGGTCTTTGGTAACTCCTATAAACCAACCATCTGAAGCATTTTGCGTAGTACCCGTCTTGGCACCTATATCGTTATTTTCTTTCAACCAAGGATCAAGGGTTACCCCTGAACCACCACGTTCTTCTAAGGCTCCTTTGAGCATGTGGAGCATGAGGTTTGCTGTCTGTTCGTTTAGGGCCTCACGAGTTTCAGGAATAAAATACTGAAGAATATTTCCATTTTTGTCAGCAATTTTAGTGATATATTCAGGTTTGGTAAAATTCCCTTTATTTACAAAAGTGGCATAAGCACCGACCAGTTCATAAAGGGAAACATCATCGGTGCCTAGACACAATGAGGGGACCGCATTTAGCGGACTAGTAAATCCTAATTTTCGTGCATAATCAACCACATTACTGGGTCCAACCTTGCTCATGATAAATGCGGTAATGGAATTTACAGATCTGGCCATTGCTTGTCTAATCGTCATGATATCCCCACTGTATTTACCGGACGAATTGTTTGGACGCCAGATTGGGGGGATTTGTCCAGGTACAGCGTAAGTGATGGCAGCATCCACGACCTCATAGCATGGGGAATAGCCATTATCTATGGCAGCGGTATATACAATTGGCTTAAAGGTAGATCCGGGTTGACGCTTGCCTTGTTTTACGTGATCATATTGGAAATATTTATAATCTATACCGCCAACCCAAGATCGAATATGTCCAGAATTTGGATCCATTGCCAAAAAACCGGCTTGAAGAAACCGTTTGTAATAACGTATGGAATCGAGTGGACTTAAAATGGTATCTTTTTCTCCATCCCATGAGAAAACTTTAATTTTTTTTGGTTTTTCCAAGTAATATTTAATGGAATCGGGATAATCTGAAAATCTGTTTTTTAAACTTTTGTAACCAGAAGTTCGTTTGATGGCATTTTCTAGAAAGCCTTTGATTTCTTCATTATTTTCGTCAATCCATGGATTTTTACCCTCCCAATGTTCCTCAAAGAAAGTTTGTAAACGGCTCATTTCTTCGGTAACAGCCGTTTCCGCATGTTTTTGTAATCGACTATCCAAAGTAGTATATATTTTTAATCCATCATTAAAAAGATCATAACCATTTTCCTTGCACCAGTTAATTAACCTATTTCGGATTACTGAACGAAAATAGGTGGCAAGTCCTTGATGTTGATTATCGACTTTGTAATTAAGATTTAGTGGTTTTTGGATTAAAGAATCATATAAAGATCGTTCAATAACATCATATTTTAAAAGATTGTATAGTACTTCTGTTCTTTTGGCTTTGGCATATTCAGGATTATAAATAGGGTTGTAACGGGTAGGTTTATTAATGGATCCTATGAGGCTGGCTGATTCTTGGTAATCAAGTTCTGAAGGGAGTTTGTTAAAAAAGGTTTTCGCAGCGACTTTTATACCATACGAATTGGAGCCATATTCAACTGTATTTAAATACATGGCGAGTATTTCCTCTTTGGTATATGACTGTTCTAATTGAAAGGCAATGATCCATTCTTTCAATTTAGTGACAATTTGTCCCAAATTAGAGAAAGTATAAATCGTACCTTGATTTTGAGAATTAGTACCATACAAATTTTCTGCTAATTGCATGGTAATGGTACTTCCACCTCCTTTAAATTGAAAGGTTAATTTCCCAAAGATAGCTCGAAGTAAAGCTTTTAGATCTATTCCAGAATGATCTTTAAATCTATAATCTTCGGTCACCAATAAGGTATTAATTAATTCGGGAGAAAGTTCGTTATAAGTAATTGCTGTTCGATTTTTTCTAAAATATTTTCCAAGAGATACGCCGTCTGAACTTATCAATTCAGAAGATAGATCTGTTTCAGGTTTTTCCAAATCGCTCAAGCTGGGAAGCCCTCCAAAAAGCCCTTTTGTATCATTTTTAACCATATAAATAAACGTGGGAGCACCTATAAATATTGCGCAAAATAAAAGCCAAAAGCAAAGACCTATTATCCGAATGTAGTTTTTTTTATCCATGCTAATAATATTTGTCAAAAAATGTAAGGTAGGAGGCTAAGTCTTTGGTTCGATAAAAGATATCAAAGTTTTCTTTGGTTATAATTAGGTTGATCCAATTTTCTTTTTCAATATCAGCGATCAGATTTTTTTCAATTTTGCGACGAAATTTTTGAGCATCCTCCAAATTACTAAACGGAGTGACCATTGCAATAGAATAGGTTTTGTCAAAAATCATGTTACCAGTTGTGAGTTTCAAATTTTGACCACTAAGATAATCATCTAATAAAGATGATACAGGGGTTTTAAGATCAATGTCCGTTGGATACAAATAGAGAAAATAATGTTCTCGATTGGTATTGGTGATATATTTTGCTTTAGACGCACTGAACAGATTAATTTGAAAGGCTTCGGAAATTGTAATAAGTTCTTTAGCGTATTCAATTAATTCACTATTTGGTTGATCCTCGATGAAATTATTTAATTCAAATTGGTATTTATAAATACCATCAGTTTTTCCAAAACAGATAGCTCTTAATAGTAATAAATAGTCTACAAATTCATTATCCACTTTAGCAGATAAAGCACTGTCAATCATTAATATAGACTTCTCATAGGCACCATTATTGTAGTCATCGTAGGCTGTTTTATAAACTTTTTGTAAGGCTATGGTCAATCGGTCATTATCTTCAATATAGTTGGGATTGATGACAAGTTTAGTGTATATAGAATCAGGATAATATAAAATAAGTTGATTGGCTGCACTGAGACTTTCCAATGAGTCAGTTTCTTTATTTAGTAAATAAAGCTGATAGAGTACTTCTGCATGGAAGGGACTCGTTGGGAATCTGGTGATAAGTTTGTTGAAGGTCATAATTGCATTATGGGGTTCCTTTAGTTTAAAATTATAAATTTTCCCGAGCTCATATAATGACTTTTTTATTTCGGCGTGGAGTTTGTTTAATTGGGAGGAGTCACGTGGGATAGCAGCCAATAATTTGTTTTTAGCCTCGGCTCTATCGAACTTGTTATTTGTTTCCACGGTATTTTTTGTATTTTCTTTAGAATTACTCTGTGATGCTACGGTCTCAGGATCATTAGGTATATTGTCATTATTATTTTGTCTTCTCCAATGGTCAGTTAAACTCCTTTTACCCCACTTTTGTTTAAATGCAGCCAATCCTTTGCTCACAACAAGGCTGTTATAAAAATACCATTCACCTTTTGTTGATGTCGAAAGGGTTACTTGATTTTCATTATTATAAAATTCTACATTTTTGGAAGCAAGAGCTTCTTTTGTACGCTTTGCGTTCGCTTTTTTGATTTCTTTTTCTTGCTTAACAAGAACTTGACTGATCAAAATATCTAAGGAATCACTGCTAATTACAGTCAAATTTATGAGGCTATCATTTTTTGAAATTGTATTGATATGAGTAACAAATTCAGTAAGAATTTCTTTTCTATCCAAAGAGGTTTCATACTCTTTCTCATCTTTGGGTAATAGCGTAATTGTACTGTCATAATATACCTTAGCAAGTCTGAAATCTATTTTTTGATCGTAATAAATCTGAGCTAATTTTAAGTAAGCATAAGATTTTTGTCTGGGATCATTAGTATTGCTCGCAATGGACATTTTATAATTCAAAATAGCCAAATCTAAAGCTCCTCTTTTATATTCATAATCACCTATCCGAAAATAAATTTTATCTTTATGATCCATATTTTTTCGATCTTTCAAGAGCTTTTTGAAATGTTTAAGGGTCTTTTTTTCGTTAGATAGGGCATTTATGGGTGCTACCTCAACCATGTATAGCTTTGAAAAAAAAGAAAGTTCATAACCTCTGCTGTGTTTCATAGCTCTTTTGTAATATTGAAAGGCACTGAAATCATCCTCAATATCCTGATGGGCTTGTCCGGCTATAAACTCTATTCTAGCTCTGTCCGGGTTACGCTTTAGATGTTTCACGGCCATTTTTAAATTTTCAGCTACAGCTGTACTTTCTTGAATTTTTTGATAGTAATAGGCCTTATTTAAAAAGTAAATAAGGAGATTCTCATCAGATATTTTTTCATTTTCAAGATAAGTGATGACAGCTTGAGCATTTTTAAATTCATATGCTTCACAGAAAGTTCTGATGAGTTGAGATAGTGCAAAATGTTGTATATCTTTATTTTCACCGAATTTGTTTATCCACTTAAAAGTTTCGATGGCTTCGGGAAATTCGGAACCGTATAAGCGGGCTTTTCCAACCAGGATGTAGGCATCATCTTGCCATTTTGATTCTGGATGCCTTTGGATTGCGATTGAGGCTTTTTCTATGCAATCTAATAAGGTAGCCTCTAATGCTTTTGAATCAGTTGAATCAAAGGGTGCGAAAATAGGGAGGGTTCGATTATAGTTCCATTGATATTTATTAAAAATTTCAGTTTCAATTTCTTGGATTTTTTCACGAGCAATAAAGTAACCATTGTAATGAGCTGTAAGGTCATGATAGCTAGAATTGATGATACCGCCGGCTTGGCCTAAGGTGAAAGCTCTTATAATTAGAAGAAATAAAAGGGTCAAAAAATATCTCAAAAAATAAAATTAATTTTGAACTAGAAAATATATACTTTATCGCAAGACGTAATACAAAGATAAAAGAATGGCTTTTAATATATTTGCAAATTAATTTTCAAAAATTTTGTCTCAAAAACGTACATTTTCTAACTGGTTAACGGACAGATATCTTCTTATTGTAAGAAAAGAAGAGGATTTCTCAGAAAAAAGAACCATAATTTTCAATTATGCCCGATTGATCTTAATAATGGCATTAATATTTATTTTATCCATGACCTTGTCGATTTTAAGTGTAAACACCGTGTTAAAACAGTGGTTTGATCCTCGATATGCAGAAATGGAAGCCAATAGGCAGGTTTTAAATTTGACCATGATTTTGGATTCCCTACAGCATGAAGTTCAAATCAAAAATAATTATATTCAAAACGTTAAGTATATTTTGGAAGGACAAAATCTAGATAGTTTATCTCCTAGTGGTCAAATGTTATCTACTACCACCCTTGGAGATATTAATTTGTCGCCTGCCTTAAGTCCATTAGATTCTCAGTTCAGAGCTGAATATGAGAGTTCAGATTTAGGTTTGGTATCTCTCAATTTTAATCGCTCTGAGGATGAACTTCGTGAAATAATATTTTTTACACCATTGGAAGGGATTATTACAAATAAATTTGACCCGAAAGAAGATCATTTTGGCATTGACATTGTCTCCCAAGAAAATGAACCCATCAAGGCATTGGCAGATGGAATTGTTATTATGGCTTCATGGACGCTTGATGGAGGTTATGTTTTAGTCATTCAGCATACTGGTAGCTTAATATCTATTTATAAGCATAATTCGGAATTAATAAAAAGTGTTGGTAATATTGTAGCTTCTGGAGAAGTGGTCTCTATTATAGGTAATACTGGAGAACTTACCTCAGGTCCCCACTTGCATTTTGAAATTTGGTTTAAAGAAGAGGCAGTGAATCCAGAAGATTATATAAATTTTAGATAAAGTATGTGGAATAAGAAAAACCAAAAAGTCATGGAAGATTCAAGTAATTTAAGCAATATTATTTCTAAGGGCTCTAATTTAAAGGGGAATTTAAATGCTCACGGTAATATTAGAGTTGAAGGAAAAGTTGTAGGTAACATTACAACACGATCGAAATTGGCATTAGGGAGTTCATCCGTAATTAAGGGGGATATTTTAGCTCAAAATGCAGAGTTTGCCGGAACTATTATAGGTAATGTTCAAGTTACGGAAAAATTAGTTTTGAAATCTTCTGCAGTCATTAAAGGAGACCTTTCAGTCAATACTTTGATTTTAGAATCAGGAGCAGAATTTAATGGAAAATGCAGAATGGGGGTCAAGTTTACTGAAATAGTGATTCGTGAGGAGTCAGATTCTAAATATCCAGATAAAAAAGAAAGTAAGGAGAAAATAGAAGAAATTGGGCACTTCCTCAAAAAAGCGGAGTCTTAACACCAATAAAAGCTTTAAGAGCTTCATTGGGTTGTCTCTTCAGCTCTTTGCTTTCAATTTGGCTCTTTTTTGGCTAGGAAATTTTATTGATGAGAAATTAAAAAATAAGTGGCCCATTTTCTTGGTGTTTTCAATACTATTAAGTGTGCTTATGACCTTATTGTATTTGATCAAAAAGACTTCAAAATGAATTATTTTTATCAATCAACCATTATTAGTATTATATTTGTGGCTCTATGGATATTTGAAAAGCAATTGCCCTTTCCTGTGCATCGTCATTTTCCGTTCATTACAGGATTTTTCTTCATACAATCCTTAATTATTTCTTGGATGTTCGTTAGAGCACAAAAAAAGGCTCAGAGATCAATATTTTATCTTCTAGGGGTTACTGTCTTTAGATTGCTGACTTTAATCCTTTTATTGATATTTTTCATGCTAATCAGAGGTCAAAATTTTCAGCTCTTGTCATTTGAAATAATTGGAGTTTATTTGGTCTATCTTGTATTTGAATTACGCTACGTATTGGTTAACTTGCAGCGAAATTGAGTAATGAAAAAAAATATGCCGACGAGTGGAATATTCAAAATATGTAAAAAGCTGATTATCTGTTCGTTAATTTGTTTACTTTCGACGGCCAAACTTCAGATAGCTTATGCAGCGGTAAGTTTTGAAGGAGAAAGTTTCAATCCGGGTGAAATGATCAATCACCATATTAAAGATGCACATGGTTGGGAGATCGCTCATGGATTAGTCATACCCCTCCCTATCATTCTTTACTCTAAAGCTGACGGGTTAGTAATATTCTCCTCTGACCATTTTTTCAATGGAGCACATGAAGAAGTAGATTATGAAGGCTACCGGCTATCGGATGGGCACATTTCGAGGGCCGATGGTCAGCCTGTTTTCGATTTTTCAATAACAAAAAATGTATTATTTATTTTCATAGACGCTACCATTATGATGTTGGTTTTTTTTGCTGTTGCTCGTGGATATAAGAAAAATGAAGGCAAGGCTCCCAGAGGGTTGCAATCTTTCTTTGAGCCAGTAATAATTTACATAAGAGATGAGGTCGTTAAACCCAGTATTGGGGGGAATTATCAAAAATATTTACCCTACCTATTGACTTTGTTTTTCTTCGTTTGGTTTGGAAATTTGTTAGGACTAATACCTGGCGCAGCCAACATGACAGGTAACATTGCTGTTACCGCGGTATTGGCATTTGGAACCTTCCTTATTACAAATTTTAGCGGTAAAAAGGCATATTGGGCACACATTTTTTGGACACCAGGAGTGCCATGGTGGTTGAGACCTATTATATTACCCGTAGAACTTATAGGTGTTCTTACAAAGCCTGTATCTTTAATGGTAAGACTTTTCGTCTCTATCACTGCAGGACATATTGTTGTATTAAGCTTAATAAGTCTTACTTTCATATTTCATTCTTGGATGGTAGGTTTGGGAAGTACGTTGATTGTAACTTTGATAACCATAATAGAATTGCTTGTAGCAACCATACAAGCATATGTTTTTACAATGTTTACTTCGCTCTATATAGGTATGGCGTTGGAAGAGCATCATTAAAGAAATTGTTCACTTTTTAAATAAATAAATATGTTACTTTCAATTTTAATGGACATGAGTTTTGCAGTAATGGGCGCAGGCATCGGTGCGGGCCTTGTTGCTATTGGCGCAGGTATCGGTATTGGTCAAATCGGAGGATCCGCCATGGAAGCCATGGCACGTCAGCCTGAAGCTTTCGGAAAAATCCAAACAGCTATGTTGGTCATTGCAGCTCTAGTGGAGGTTATCGCCTTATTTGGTGTAGTCGTATGTTTCCTAATTTACACAGCTGGAACTGCATCTGCTTAATAATTTAAAGGAATTAACTATTCACACTATGTGTTGGTTAATTCCTTATTTTTGAAAAAAAAATAGAAATATGGACCTTTTAATACCTAATTACGGCTTGTTATTTTGGCAGTTGGTGGTCTTCTCAATTGTGCTCACCATATTGGCAGTTTTTGTTTGGAAGCCTGTGACAGAAGCTCTTCGTAGGAGGGAATCCGTTATAGAGGACTCAATCAAATCTGCAGAATTGGCACGAGAAGAGATGATGCAAATCAAGGCAGACAATGAAATAGTACTAAAGGAAGCAAGAGTTCAACGGGATCAATTGCTTAAAGACGCTAAAACAGTTGCCAATAAAATAAAGGAGGATGCAAAATCAGAAACTTCCAAAATTTCTCAAAAAATGATTTCGGATGCAAAAGATATCATTGAGAGTGAAAAGAATGCTGCTTTGGTTGAGGTTAAAAACTTAGTTTCTAAATTGTCTCTTGACATAGCAGAAAAATTAATACACGAAAAGTTAAAAAATGATAAGTCGCAGCAGCAGCTTGTTGAAAAATTTTTAAAAGAAGTAAAAATTAATTAATATGTCTGAGAGCAGGATAGCCAAGCGTTATGCTACACCATTGCTTCAATTAGCTGATAAGAAAAAATCATTAGATTTAGTGAAATCAGATATGGAGAAGTTCCTAGCTGTTTGTCATGGGAATGCTGCTTTCGTAAATATGCTCAATAGTCCAGTTATTCCTCATCTTAAAAAAGGTGAGATTCTAGCAAAAATATTTAAAGGGAATGTTTCGGAAATTTCTTCAGCGTTATTCAGACTTATTATAATTAAAAATAGGGAGAAATTATTGCCCCAGATTGCACGAGAGTATATCAATGCCTTTAATGAAAGTCAAGGTTATCAGTCGGCGAATGTAACGACAGCTGTCGCTTTGACTCCCACATTGAGAACCTCTGTTGAGGAATTAGTAATGAAAATTTCAGGTAAAAAGCCTTTGTTGACTGCGCAAGTGAAGAAAAATATTGTTGGGGGTTATATTTTGACCATGGATGATAGTCAGATAGATCAAAGTGTTAAGGGAGCTCTCAATAAATTGAAATTAATATTTGACCAAGAAAGTAATTAATCAGAAATTAGTCTTTTAGACTATAAACATTAGAATTATGGCAGATGTCAGACCCGATGAGGTTTCAGCAATTTTAAGAGAGCAACTCTCAAATTTTAAGTCAGAAGTGGAGTTAGAGGAGGTAGGTACTATTCTTCAAGTAGGTGATGGTGTAGCTCGAATATATGGCTTGTCTAACGCACAAGCAGGTGAGTTATTAGAACTAGAAAATGGACTGAGTGCATTGGTCTTAAATTTAGAAGAAGATAATGTGGGTGCGGTTTTATTGGGGGAATCAAGTGGAGTTCAAGAAGGAGATACTGTCAAAAGAACTGGTCGTATTGGCTCTGTTGAAGTAGGCGAAGGTGTGATTGGACGTGTAGTAGATACGTTGGGTAAACCCATTGATGGTAAAGGAGATATTACCGGGGATCTTTACGAGATGCCTATTGAGAGGAAGGCGCCTGGGGTTATCTTTAGGCAACCGGTAAGTGAGCCCCTTCAGACAGGGATTAAGGCTATCGATGCCATGATTCCGATCGGACGAGGTCAAAGAGAACTAATCATTGGAGATCGCCAGACAGGTAAGACTGCAGTGGCCATTGATACGATTATCAATCAGAAAGAATTTTACGATAAAGGAGAACCTGTGTATTGTATATATGTTGCAGTAGGTCAAAAGGCATCAACAGTGGCAGGAATTTATTCAGCACTTGAGAAGAACGGAGCAATGAATTATACGGTCATTGTCAATGCCTCAGCGGCTGATCCGGCACCGATGCAATTTTTTGCACCATTTACTGGTGCAGCAATTGGTGAGTTTTTTCGTGATACAGGAAGACCTGCGCTAGTCATATACGATGATCTTTCTAAGCAAGCTGTTTCTTATCGAGAAGTGTCATTGTTACTTCGAAGGCCTCCAGGGAGAGAAGCGTATCCAGGAGATGTATTTTATCTACATTCTCGTTTATTAGAACGTGCAGCAAAAGTAATCAATAACGATGAAATTGCGGCCCAGATGAACGATTTACCGGAATCATTAAAAGGAACCGTAAAAGGAGGGGGATCATTGACCGCTTTGCCTATCATTGAGACGCAAGCAGGAGATGTTTCAGCATATATTCCTACCAATGTAATTTCGATAACCGATGGGCAAATTTTCTTAGAAACCAATTTATTTAATTCAGGAATTCGTCCAGCAATTAATGTGGGAATCTCAGTATCAAGAGTGGGAGGATCTGCACAAATCAAGTCGATGAAAAAAGTGTCTGGAACATTGAAACTTGATCAAGCACAATTTAGAGAGCTAGAGGCTTTTTCGAAATTTGGGTCAGATTTAGATGCTGCTACCAAATTAGTAATTGATCGGGGAAGAAGAAATCAAGAGGTGCTTAAGCAACCACAATATTCACCAGTGTCTGTTGAACTACAGGTAGCTATTTTATATGCTTCTACTAAAGGGTTTTTGGATAAAGTTCCAGAGCAAAAAATTGTAGAGTTTCAAGTAGAATTTACCTCTACAATGTTAGGTAGTCATCCTAAAGCATTAGAGGATATAAAGTCAGGTAAATTATCTGATATGGCCATAAGAGCTATTGAGCAAGTAGCTAGTGACATTGCATCTAAAATTATAGTGTAAGAAGTCAATGGCAAATCTAAAAGAGGTTAAAGGTAGGATTCAGTCCGTTACTTCGACGCAGCAAATCACTAAAGCCATGAAAATGGTAGCGGCCGCCAAGTTGCGTAGGGCGCAAGATAGAATAATGCAGATGCGCCCTTACGCAGAGAAATTAAGTGGCGTCATGCAGAATGTTTCGAGGGCTGTTGACAACCAGGCTTTAGACAATCCTTATGGTCAGGAGCGAGATGTTAATGCTGTACTTCTTGTTGTGATCAGTTCTGATAGAGGATTATGCGGTGCTTTCAATAGTAATATCTTTAAGCATACTCAAAATTTAATTATAGACAAATACAGCTATATTGAAGCTTCGGGTAATTTACATATTCTTCCTATTGGCAAGAGGGCATACGAATATTATAAAAAAAAGGGGTATTCAATTAAAGACACCTATTATGACCTTTTTAATTCTCTAGATTTTGACAATGTGCGGACTGCTGCGGAATATACTATGAAGTCTTTTTTATCCCAAGAATTTGATAAAATTGAGATCATTTATAATGAATTTAAAAATGTGGCCACTCAGATCATACGAAATGAGCAGTTTTTACCTATTCCACCTTTAGAGTCTTTTGAAGATACAAATATTCAAAACATTGACTTTATTGCTGAGCCAAATGAAGCATTCATTCTCAATGAAATTATTCCAAAGTCTCTGAAAATACAGTTTTATAAAAGTCTATTAGAATCAAATGCCTCGGAACATGGGGCAAGGATGACTGCAATGGGACAAGCCACAGATAATGCAGGAGAGCTCCTAAAACAACTTAAACTAACTTACAACAGAACGCGACAAGCCGCGATTACAAAGGAAATATTGGAGATTGTTGGTGGTGCAGAAGCACTTGCAAAAGAATCTTAAGGAGTTATTTCCAAAATTCAGGTAAAACTGAGATGATGGAAATTTTAAAATATATAAGATGGCTTTCTATTGATATTGCACTGGGTGGGGTCATCTTTCTTAATTTTATAGGAGAACAACTTAAAGTAGAGGTACCCATCGTAGTATCACTGGCTCTTGCGGTATGCATTTGGCTCATTTATTCGCTGGACCATCAGCGTGATGTAAAACAGAATTTACATCAAAAGGGTGCGAGGAGAATTTTTCATAAAAAAAATCAAAAAGCGATTATCTTAATCTCATTATTTGTGAGCTTAGTGGGCTTGATCCTTCTGTTTTACTTACCGCTAGATTTGATCCAATTGGGTATGCTCGTTGCAATGATATGTTTTGCGTATTTGATTTTATCCGCAGAATTAGCATCATTTTTAGTTAAAGAAGTAATGGTGGCACTGCTCTATGGCGGAGGCATATTTTTATTTCCACTCATTCGAATAGATCAATTAGAGGGAATACATGGATTCATTTTACTGCAGTTATCATTATTGGCATTTGTAAATATTGTTTTAATCTCGACATTTGAATTAGAAGAAGATCGCTTTAATGGATTTGCATCTTTGTCTTTGTCGATGGGTAAAAGAGTCACTTACCAATTATTGGGAGGATTACTTATCATATCGGGCCTAACTGCACTGATTCTGGGTTATTATCATCATTATTTTATGCGTTTAGAGATCATTTATCTTTTTGCTACGCTACAACTAACAATAATTTTACTGAGGCCATCTTGGTTTATCTCGGCAGAGCGCTATCGAATTTATGCAGATGCCATATTTTTTTATCCTTTAATCTTTTTGTGGTGAGAGAGAATGACTTTGATGGGATTACCCGGTTCTATGACTTTATGGCAAAACTCATTTTTTGGGATAGACTTCATAGGGCAAGTATTAAGTGGCTTGACACCTTAAATACTTCAGATACGATAGTGGTATTAGGTGGTGGGTCTGGTAAAATTTTAAAATATCTTGCCCATGTTAAGTCTGTCATATATATTGAAAAATCGACTAAAATGATCAAGTTGGCAAAGGTATCAGCACCAGAGAATGTTCAGTTTATTTGTGCAGATTTCTTAAAATATGCCTTAAAGAGCGAGAGCACTAATGTAGTTATCTGTCCTTTTTTTCTTGATCTATTTGCCCCAATTCAACTAGAAGAAGTATTAAAAAAAATAGCAAGAATACTTAAAAAAAAGGGGTCACTTTTCGTTTCAGACTTTCAATATACCACATGGTGGAGTAAACAATTAATCAAATTAATGTATGCTTTTTTTCGGATAACTACCCGGATATCAGCACGTGAACTTGCACCTTTAGACAAATTAATATTAGCCCGAACGTTTGAAAATAAAACTTATCTGCCCCTAAAAGATGGGATGATTTTTTCAAAAGCTTATACCAAAGTAAATAGGGATTAGATCAGTTGTATGGATTAATCTTTTTTTTGGTCAGCCAACATTTGGCTTTGTTTATTTGATTTTAAAGCTCAGGATAAAATAAAAATTTCACCATAGGAGAGAACCTACTGCCTTATGACTGATTAGGTAGATAGGGGGATAATTTTTTGTGATTATGTTGACTTTTTAGTGGGAGTAATTTTTTAGTATTTTTTATTAAAAAGATTGATTATCTAAAATGTCTTTTTGGGAAGATTTGTATTAATTCATTTGAGGCGTAAAATTTGTTTAGCAGCAATTATCAACAGCCTAAGGGTCCCGTAGTTTTAAAAAACCTCCTTCTGATCTAGAATTATTAGGGTGTAATGTGATCTTCTTTATGCGGCGAATTTAATATTGAGATTTTTCTTTAATAAGATTCCTTTTTTCTTAACTGATGAAAACTGTCGCGATTAAAACAATTTAGTGAGGGTGAGTGAGTTTCCATTATTGAAGACAATGAGATTTTTTTACATTCGTTAAAGACTTTGATTATATGTATCTGATAAATAGCCCAAGGTTTAGGAGATCTTTGATAGGTCAAGCGCGGGAGATGCCTTGACCATCATTGATTTTTGGTTTTCCTTAATTTTGATGGTAAGGGCTTAATGTTTGGGGTGCAATAATAATTGGGATAATTTTTTTGATTAACATTTTGTCATTTAGGGTCAACGTTTAAGTCGTTTGTAGTTTTAATATGAACTAAGGTGTTTTCGACAGACTAATGTTATGTTTATTTGATGCTTTTCTAAAAGTTCTTGATTTACTATAAATATGGTGGATAAAATTTATTTTGCTAGATTTAATTTGAGGTCTTAAATTTTTGCCTATTTCAAACATTCAACTCAAATTATCTGGGTCAGGTCATATAATACAGTCCCCTAAACTAATTTCTGCTCATACTGGGGAGTAAAACAAGAGGAGGATTGCTTGATAGACAGGGGGTTTCAGGCAATATGTGTAAGGTGTTTGAATGCAAAATGGGAGTTTGGTTCTGCATTTTTAAAAGGTATAAGGTTGAGCAATTATTTTTATTTTCCAATGGATATTAAGTTTAAGCAATAAATTCTTAACGTCTGCATATTCGTGATTAGGTAAAAATTGTTGAATTTCATTTTTTATTTAAAAGGTATAAAATTTAGTATGATCATTCATTCATATTTAATTGATATTAGATTAATTGATGTGCCACAATATATTCGGCAATTTGTAAAGCATTTGTGGCAGCACCTTTTCTTAAGTTATCAGCAACGATCCACATATTGAGACTATTTTTTTGGCTCTCGTCCCTTCGAATCCTACCAACGAAAACCTCATCTTTCTGATAGGCATTTATTGGCATGGGATAGAGGTTTTTTTTGGGATTATCTACTACGATACATCCCGGTGTTTTGGAGATGAATTCGCGAATTTTGTTCAAAGTAAATTCCTTTTCGAATTCAATATTAATCGATTCAGCATGCCCACCTATGGTAGGAATGCGGACACAAGTGGCGGTCACTTGAATCTTGTCATCATCAAATATTTTTTTAGTTTCGAGAGTCATTTTCATTTCCTCTTTGGTATAACCATTACTTTGGAAAATGTCAATGTGAGGAAATACATTCTTATCTATGGCATGGGGGTATACCATTCTTGGGTTTTTGACACCTGCTCGTTCATCTTCCATCTGATCTATGGCTGCTTTGCCCGTACCTGTTATGGATTGATAGGTACTAACGACAATGCGTCTAATACGATAATTTTTATGTAAGTATAATAAAGGTAATACCATTTGGATCGTCGAGCAATTGGGATTCGCGATAATTTTATCTTTCGAAGTAAGAACATGTCCATTAACTTCGGGGACTACTAATTTTTTTGTTGGATCCATCCTCCAAGTGGATGAATTGTCAATTACTATGGTGCCAATTTCAGCAAATTTGGGTGCCCATTCAAGAGAAGTTCGACCTCCTGCAGAGAAAATAGCTATTTCAGGTTTTAATCTGATTGCATCTTCCATACTGATTATACTATAGGATTGACCCTTACATTGAATCATTTTTCCAATAGATTTAAGGGAGGCCACAGGGATTAAATTTTGAAATGGAAAATTTCTCGTTTCAAGCAAACGTAAAACCTCTTGCCCAACTAGTCCAGAGGCTCCTATAACTGCAATTTTCATATAATATTTTAAATGATTTGGTAAACTATAATTAATCTTGTTATCTCTCTAAATTTTTTAGGCCTATTCTAGCAAAAAGATAAAATTAACACCTTAAAATTATCCATTTTTTCTAATATAAGGCAGTCTAATCTAACTTTTGGGATATCCGAAAGCAATATTCATTATAAACATAATTATAATCTTAACATTTAATTTCATTGACCTGTGCGAAAGAAATGTAGGTAAACATTGATCCCGCAATCTAAATTGTTTTCTCAATTTTGACATTTCTAGTACATTTCAAGATAGTAATCTTCAGATTTAATAACTGCTCTTTTGAGCCAATTATGCTTTTTCTAATCTTCAAAATTGAAGTAATAAGATGATTTCTTCATGCAAAGAGTTGATTTACGGACTGATTATGTTTATTTTATTCACAGCCAAGCTATAATTCATTGATGATTTTGAGCCTGGAAATTTGCTAATAAAGTTCTATCGCACTCTTCTAATGAAGTATTTTAGGGAATAGATTTTATAATTAAAATGGCAAATTGAGTTCAAATGGGTTTTCGAGCTCGAGTAAGTTGTTTATCGCACGCGCTCGCTTTTTTGTCAAAATAAAGCGAGTTGAGTTGGCAGTTTTATATACGCTATTAAACCCGATCCGTTGGAAACAATTATTTAAAGGTTTCTTTACTCAGGGATCAAATGGGACTAATAATGATTCCGATAATTTTTTTTTACAAATGGGTGAAATTGGGATCTAATGATGGGATCGATAAAACAATTAGTTCAAAATAGTTCATTATACCATGCAGGGTAAATGTTTGGATGACTTAGATCCTGGAGGCTCGCGAGACCATTTGGGGAGTAATTTGATTGGTTTAGAAACTTATGGCTACCAAGAATCCTGGCGGATATATTGCCAAACCATTGTTGTTGGCTTCCATCTTCAGATAAATTATTGTTTTTGCAAAAATTAATTTTAAAATTTCAATAAATTCTGCTAAAAGAGTTCGGAATTTAACTAAATTAGCATTAATGAGATACCTTTTTTATAAATTTGCAATTGTTAGTAGTCTTTCAGTTGGAGCACTAGTCTTCTTTTTAGACAATTACAACATTCTTTGGGTATTTGCTGTCTTGGTACCACTCATCCTGGTAGGTTTAATGAATTCGATACAGGGGAAGCATGCTATTTTAAAGAATTTCCCAATTTTGGGTTATTTTAGGTACTTATTTGAGTTGATTTCACCAGAAATTCAACAATATTTCATTGAGCGTAATACGGATGGTAAACCTTTTAGTCGTAATCATAGAGCCTTGGTCTACAAAAGGGCTAAAGGGGTCAATGATACTTATCCATTTGGTACTCAATCTGAGATCTTAGATGATCATTACGAGGGACTAAGGCATTCAATTTATGCCAAGGAGCCTGTCGAAGAATTCCCAAGAGTAATCGTTGGAAGTAGCCTTTGTAAGCAACCATATAGTGCCTCTGTTTTAAATGTATCGGCTATGAGCTTTGGATCTTTAAGTAAAAATGCAATTTTAGCCCTAAACAAAGGAGCAAAAAAAGGAGAGTTTTACCATAACACGGGAGAAGGTGGGTTGTCGGATTATCATATTGAACCTGGAGGAGATTTAGTCTGGCAATTGGGAACAGGCTATTTTGGGTGTAGAACCTTAGAAGGCAAATTTGAGCCACAAAAGTTCAAAGAGAAGGCAGCCATTCCGAATGTTAAAATGATTGAGATCAAACTATCTCAAGGAGCTAAACCTGGTCATGGGGGCGTTTTACCGGGAGCTAAAAATACTCCCGAAATTGCTAGAATGAGGGATATTGAGCCTTATAAAACAATAATTTCTCCACCAAGTCACAATAGATTCAGTGATGCGAAGGGTTTAATTTATTTCGTTAAAGAGTTGAGAGATCTCTCGAAGGGCAAGCCTATTGGCTTTAAGTTGTGTATCGGTAGAACCGAAGAATTTATAGAGTTATGTAAGGTAATGAAATCAGAGGGAATTTGGCCTGATTTTATTACTGTAGATGGAGCTGAAGGGGGTACTGGTGCAGCTCCTCTAGAGTTTGCGGATTCTGTCGGTGTTCCTCTAGAACCAGCGTTGATTTTTGTACAAAATACGCTCAGAAAATATGGATTGAGAGATGAGATTAAAGTGATTGCTAGTGGGAAAGTACTTACTGCTTTTTCGATATTAAGAATGAAAGCACTCGGGGCTGACATTTGTAATTCTGCACGTGCCTTCATGTTTAGTTTAGGTTGTATTCAGGCGCTAAAATGCAATAGTAATGACTGCCCTACAGGTGTGGCTACCCAAGTTGAAGAGTTAGCACGGGGATTGGATGTGACAGACAAGTCAGAGCGAGTATATCGATTTCATCACAATACCATTATTGCTGTTTTGGAGTTATTGGGAACCTGTGGTCTAAAGCATACCGATGATATCAATATTGAGATGTTTGTAAAAGGGGATGAGATGGTTACCTTATCCAACAGATACTTTCCAGATTCTTTGCTTAATAGGGTAGATGACACTACGGGTTAATATTCGGTTGAGCAGGCCATGTTAATTATTTCGAATACATCGTTTTAGAGTAAAAATAATGTTTTAAATATTATTGATTTAGTTTAGATTTGCCTTTTATAATTTAATTTAAATTCGATGTCAGATAAAAGCAAATATTCTCAAAAAGAATTGAAGGAGTTTGAGGAGTTGATACTTCAAAAATTGAAGTTAGCAGAAGAAGAGTTGAAGACCTTGATGGGATCGATTAATCACAGCACAGATGAGACCATTTATGGTTCTTATGGTGGCGTGAAGACTTTGGAAGACGGTGCTGAAACCATGGAAAGAGAACAAATGAATCAATTAGCCGCTCGGCAACAAAAGTTTATTAATAATTTAGAGAATGCCCTCATCAGGATTAAAAATGGCACCTATGGAATCTGTATTGATACGGGTAAATTAATTCAAAAAGAAAGGTTGATGTCCGTACCTCACACGATGCATTCAATCGACGCCAAGCTCAAAAAGGGTTAATGGATTATTTGGCGCAGCACATAGAAGCCCTTATATTTTGTGCACCAAAACCAATCACTAAGCTCGATATACAGGATTGCCTCAAAGAAATGTTTGATGCTGAAATTCCCGCGGAAGATGTAACCTTGGGAATCAACAATATACATCAACAATATAAAGGTAAACATCATTCTTTTGAATTGATCAAAAGCGGGGGAGGATATCAATTTTTAACCAAGCCAGCTTATGAATCTAGTATTGGGGTTTTGCTAAAAAGGCAGTCCAAAAAAAGGTTGTCTAATTCAGCACTTGAGACGTTGGCGATTATCGCTTACAAACAACCAGTTACACGCACTGAAATAGAAAATATTAGGGGAGTAAATTGTGATTACAGTGTTACCAGATTATTGGAAAAAGAATTGATTTTAGTGAAGGGAAAGTCTGAATCAGTAGGTCGTCCCCTTTTGTATATAACCAGCCCAAGGTTTATGGATTATTTTGGTATCAATGATTTGAAAGAATTACCTACTCCAAAGGACTTCACTTTGGATGAGAATACGATAGGTGAAAATCAACAAGAATGAAAAAAAAAATTATTCAGACTATTGAGCCGGCAGAAATCAGACTAAATAAGTTTATTGCAAATGCGGGAATTTGTTCTAGGCGTGATGCCGATAAATTGATTTTAAGTGGTAAAATATCAGTGAATGGTCGGGTAGTGCAGGTCTTGGGGACTAAGATAATGGCAACTGATAAGATCACTTATCTTAATAAAACGATCCATTCTGAAAAGTTGCAATATGTATTGCTGAACAAGCCCAAAGATTTTATTACTACTATGCAAGATCCACAAAATCGAAGAACGGTGATGACCCTAGTAGATAAGGCTTGCGGGGAGAGAATTTATCCAGTGGGACGTTTGGATCGTTATACTACAGGTTTGTTGTTATTTACCAATGATGGAGATTTAGCCGAGAGATTGACCCATCCTAAACATAAAATAAAGAAAGTCTATCAACTCGAGTTAGATAAGCCAATTATTGAGGCACATTACAATGAAATTGTGTCGGGAGTTCAATTAGATGACGGTTTGGCATCGATTGATCATTTGGCCATTTTAACTGAGGATCGAAAAAGTTTAGGGATTGAAATTCATATTGGGAAAAATAGAATTGTGCGAAGAATTTTTGAAAAATATGGATATGAATTGCTGAAATTAGATCGAGTTGTGTTTGGAAGTCTGACCAAGCAAAATTTATCTAGAGGTAAATGGCGGCACCTACATCCTAAAGAGATAAGAAATTTAAAGGGTAAGTTCTCCATGCGAAAGGATTAATCCGTCATTAGGAGATACTCATATGTGGTAATTTTATTTAATTTCCACTGAAAACTAGCGCTATGGTGCCTTTTTTATTTCAAAAAGCAATTTTTTAAACGTCATGAGATAAAAATTTGTATGCATGCATAACAAATTAATCAATTATTTATAACTTAGTAACAAAAAACCCATTCATTTGAGGGGGTTAAGTGGTGCTAGGTGGATTCGAACCACCGACTCACGGATTTTCAGTCCGATGCTCTACCAACTGAGCTATAGCACCTTAAAAAGTGGTTGCAAAACTAGAAAAATATATGAACGTTGCAAGTAATTTGAATGATTAATCTTATCAAAAAAATGTTATGAGCATAATTTCACAAGTTATTTTCACGGTGATCTTAGGAATATTCGTCTTTTTTATTATTCGAAGAGTCAATTTCATCAGATTAAATATCGCTTTAGGGCGGCCACAAAAAGTAGTTGGTAATAAGAGGCAACGATGGAAAAATGTATTATTGATTGCCTTAGGACAAAAAAAGATGTTTAAAAAACCTGTCCCAGCGGTATTGCATTTATTAATATATGTTGGGTTTATATTAATTAATATTGAAGTATTAGAGATTATTTTAGATGGTTTTTTAGGTAGTCATAGAATCTTTGCGCCGTTATTGTCAGATTTTTATGCCCCCTTGATTTCATTTTTTGAAATTTTGGCTGTAGTGGTAATCTTTTCTTGCATCTTATTCTTGCTACGTAGAAATGTAATGCATGTAGCGCGCTTTAAAAAGCCTGAAATGAAAGGATGGGCTTCTTTAGATGGTAATCTTATCCTGGTAATTGAAATTATCCTTATGGTGGCTATACTTTCCATGAACGCTGCAGACCAGCTTTTGCAGGAGATGGGTAATGCCGCGTATCCTCTGACTGGATCATTTTTAGTGAGCTCATGGCTTATGCCAATCTTTGATGGATACGCTCCGAGTACTCTGTTTATCATTGAAAGAATGTCCTGGTGGTTTCATATTGTGGGCATTTTTGGTTTTACCTTGTATGTAACCTATTCAAAGCATTTGCACATCTTCATGGCCTTCCCCAACACCTACTTTTCGAAGCTGACACCCAAAGGGGCCATGGAACCAATGCCTGAAATCACCTCTGAGGTTAAAATGATGTTAGGCATACCTGTTGAAGGGGAGACGCCGCCGCTGCCGGATGGCTTCAAATTTGGGGCACGTGATGTCAGTGATCTCAGTCGAAAAAATTTAATGGACGCGTATACTTGTACTGAATGCGGGCGTTGTACTGCTGAATGTCCAGCGAATATTACCGGGAAAAAGTTGAGCCCTAGAAAAATAATGATGGATACTAGGGATCGCATGGAAGAAATAGGTTTAGCGAGGTCAGATGCCAATGTTCATGATGAAAAGTTCTTATTGGGAGGCTTTATTAGCAAAGAGGAGATCAATGCTTGTACCAGCTGCAATGCGTGTGTAGAGGCTTGTCCAGTCTTAATTAATCCTCTTGATATCATTCTCCAGCTCAGGAGGTATGAGGCAATGGAAGCCTCTGGATCACCGGCTTCGTGGAATGCCATGTTTCAGAACTTAGAAACGAATGCTGCTCCATGGAAATTTTCTCCACAAGATCGTTTCAATTGGTCAGAAGAGTTAAAAAATGATAAGTAATTAAAGTTCAAGATGGATATAAAGATACCAACAGTTGCAGCATTGGCTGCCGAAGGAAAGGTACCTGAAATTTTATTTTGGGTGGGTTGTGCGGGATCATTTGATGAGCGTTATAAAAATGTCACAAAGGCATTTGTTAAGATATTAAATAAAGTAGGGGTTGACTTTGCTGTTTTAGGTCCTGAGGAGACTTGCACAGGAGACCCAGCCCGAAGGGCAGGAAATGACTTTCTCTTTCAGATGCAGGCGATGGCCAATATTCAAGTTTTGAATGGTTATCGTATTAAAACGATAGTAACCGCTTGTCCGCATTGTTTCAATACCTTAAAGAATGAATACCCTGAATTGGGGGGAAATTATCAAGTAGTCCATCATTCTACCTATTTGCAACAACTTATAGATCAGGGGAAAGTTATTCAAAAGGGAGCGCAAACCGCTTTCAAAGTGAGAAAAATAACTTTTCATGATTCTTGTTATTTGGGGAGAGCCAACAATATTTATGAGGCGCCGCGAAAAGTATTAGAAGCCCTCGATGCGGAATTGATTGAAATGAAAAGATGTAAAACCAAAGGGCTTTGCTGTGGAGCGGGAGGTGGACAGATGTATAAAGATGCAGAAAAAGGGAATAAAGAAGTCAATATTGAACGTACCGAGGAAGCATTAGAGACCCAGGCCGACACCATAGCTGTGGCCTGCCCGTTTTGTATGACCATGATGAGTGACGGGGTAAAAAATAAAGAAAAAGAAGGGTCTGTACAGGTGCAAGATCTTGCAGAACTTATTGCCGAATCTGAGGAGCTCTAATTTATTCAAACTTAAGACCTAACTTTGTGTTTTAATTTAGCTTTATGAACAATTCCTTTGATCAAATGCCTGATGATGCTCGATTGTGGGTATATCAGTGTAATCGAAAATTTATATCGTCAGAATTAGAAGCTATCAATTCCTCGTTACAAGAATTTTTAGCGTCTTGGTCGGCGCATGGAACGGAATTAAAATCTGCTTATGCCCTGTATTATGATCAGGTTATTGTCCTTTCGGTGGATGAGTCATCTCACGGTGCAAGTGGTTGCAGTATTGATGCGTCAGTCACTTTTATGAAATCATTAGAAGAAACTTATGAGATTTCCTTGCTGGATAGAACCCAGATTGGATTCGTGATTGACAAAGGGATAATGGTATTAAATTTAAGTCAGATTAAAGAAGCTATAACTTCTGATAAAATCAAGCCAAAAGATATCATTTTAAATAATGCGGTTTCCAGTGTAGCAGAGTTTAAAAAATCGTGGTATCAAACCGTAGATCAATCTTGGTGTAAGAAATACTTAACATAAATTTTTGTCCAAAAAAAGGACTATTTTTCATTTTGTCAAAGAGGTTAAATAATGAAATATTTTTGTAAACTTTTAATTTTGTTTTTGTTTAACGGTTGTATTTCTCCTGCCACACAATTAATGAAAGGGAATTATGATGGTATGATCGAAAAGCATGGGAAATACATGAAAACCAATGATGGCATAACCAACTATCAGATTGCTGAGGCTTATAGACTTTCCAATAGAATAAAGAATGCCGAACCATTCTATGCTTCAGCTCTAAAGTCAGGTATTGATCAAGATGATGCTTACTATTATTATGCTAGGTCATTAAAAGCCAATCAAAAATACGATGATGCTCGTGAGGTTTTAAAAGATGCTTTACCTAAGGTCAAGGACGATCTGATTTATAAATTAATAACCTATGAAATAGAGGGTCTGGCCTCCTTAGATGATATGTATAGTTCCGAAACTTTTTTTAGAATCAAGAACTTAGAAGAGATCAATACCTCTGGAGCGGAATATGGACCAGTTTTTGAAAATGGCAGGCTTTATTTTACTTCTAATCGCGATGGGGGTAAAATATATAAAAGTACAGGAACCCCGTTTACTGATATTTACAGTGTTGCGACTAAGGGAGCCAAGGTAAATTTAAGAACTTTGACCTCACTAGATCCAATAATTAATAACCCTTTGATTAATGAGGGCTCGCTGGCTTTAGGAGCCAATGGCAGTTACCTATTATTTGCAAAAGGAAACTCTGGTAAAGCTGGTGGTACACGTGAGGTCAATATTTTTGCTGCTCGATACCGAAATGGTAAATGGGGAACCCCCAGGGCCCTTAACATAAATGATCCCAATGCCTATGATGGAACTCCAGCATTGAATAAGGAAGCAAATACCTT
This sequence comes from uncultured Flammeovirgaceae bacterium, assembly GCA_913045135.1. Classification (GTDB taxonomy): domain Bacteria; phylum Bacteroidota; class Bacteroidia; order Cytophagales; family Cyclobacteriaceae; genus UBA4465. The sequence continues at coordinate 47,654 of CAJWQD010000011.1, forward strand.
ATATTTTGCTTCTAACAGAGTCGGAGGTTTTGGCGGGGCAGATCTTTACATTGCAAAATTAGACCGTAGAGGGAGATGGGTTGATATCCAAAATTTAGGGCCGGAGATCAACACTCCAGGTAATGAAATGTTTCCCTTTATTTCTGAATCAGGGGTCTTGTATTTTTCCTCGGATGGCCAACCTGGCTTTGGTAATTTAGATGTTTTTAAGGCTACAAGGATTGGAGGCTCTATGATTATAGAGAATTTAGGAGCCCCTATGAATTCTTCTGCTGACGATTTTGGATTTTATGAATACAATCTTACGCGCGGTTTCTTTTCTTCAAATAGACAAGGAGGGAAGGGGGACGATGATATTTATACGTTTGTTAATGATGATCCTGATCTGAAAATCATCAATTATTTTTTAACTGGGCAAACCCTTACCAAGGATGACGGTGGAGGAGCCATAGCGGTATCCAATACCAAAGTCTCCTTAATTTCAGAAAATGGTCAAATATTAGATGAATATTTTACTCGAGAAGATGGCGTGTATAAATTTCGAGTTTATGCACAAGAAAATTATAATATCAGGGTTGAAAAGCCTAATTATTTTTCCGCTAGACAACTATTTTCTACCGTTGGCAGAAGTATTAGAAGAGATACACTCACCCAATTTCAGACTGATATTATCTTTGAATTAGATGTTGAATTAGATCAAATTGTGATTGAGAAAACCATTGTAATCAATAATATTTATTACGATTTGAATAAGGCTGAAATACGCACAGATGCAGCCTTTATTCTTGATAGTCTGGTTCTTATGTTGGAAGATAATCCCGAGATTTACATCGAGTTAGGCTCTCACACAGATGACAGAAATACCGATGCATATAATTTAGATTTATCGCAAAGAAGGGCCAAATCAGCTGTTGACTACTTGATTGGTCGCGGTATTCAGTCTAAAAGAGTTTTGGCAAAAGGTTATGGTGAAACAAAGTTAATGATTGAAAATGCGAAAACGGAAGCAGAGCATCAGATCAATAGGCGTACTGAATTTAAAGTATTGAAATATGATTTTGAGGAGATTGAGGTACAGGACGAATCGGTAGATGAATATGAGCGCTTCTTCGACAATGACAATAAATAGCAATAATCAACAAATTTATTGTTTGCGTTTTATTTTGTTAATATAAGGTTAATCTTTGTTAGTCTCGAATTTTGTTTGCGATATAGCTTCAGTCCTAATCGAAGGGTACTTATTTGTTGTTACAGTTTTATATTTGGAAATTGGGTGGTCAAAATATCAGATTTTAATGACAGCAAAGGATTGTTACATGCCGTTGTGGATATAGGGCTACTGGGAACAACTTCGCGGGTATTACTGCTGGATTAAAATAACTTTACAGGATCTTTTATTGGTCCTTTGGTCATTGGTTTTATCTCAAGTCAGTATAGATTAACTTTAGCTTTGGTATTGGTTCCCAGATTACGATAATCATTTTTGTAACTGGCACCATGATTGAATTTAAGTAACGATATTTATAGTTTATAAGTTATACTATGTCCGATAGGTATGCACAACGGGGAGTTTCAGCCATCAAAAAAGATGTTCATAAGGCGATCTCAAATATAAATAAGGGACTTTTTCCCAAAGCTTTCTGCAAAATAGTTCCGGATTTGTTAGCAAAAAATGAAGATTATTGCGCCATAATGCATGCAGATGGAGCTGGAACTAAGTCTTCCTTAGCCTATATGTATTGGAAAGAAACAGGAGATATGTCTGTTTGGAAAGGTATTGCTCAGGATGCGGTGGTCATGAATACAGATGATCTGTTGTGCGTTGGCTGTACAGAGAATATTTTATTATCAAGTACAATTGGGAGGAATAAAAATAAAATCCCCGGAGAAGTAATTGCAGCAGTGATAGAAGGGACAGAAGAAGTCTTAGAAATGTTGAGAAATCAAGGGATTGATATCATTTCAACGGGTGGTGAAACGGCTGATGTTGGAGATTTGGTACGTACACTTATTGTTGACAGTACTGTGACTGCAAGAATGCCAAGGAACAGGGTTATTGACAATGCCAACATCATCCCAGGAGATGTCATTGTAGGTCTATCCTCTTTTGGTCAGGCTAGTTATGAGTCGGTGTATAATGGCGGAATGGGAAGTAATGGCCTTACCTCAGCAAGGCATGACGTGTTTTCAAAGATTTATCAATCAAAATATCCCGAAGCTTTTGATCCATCGGTACCACTGGATTTAATTTTTAGTGGGACAAAACTCCTCACAGATACCATGAAAGATACGAGTTTGAATATAGGTAAACTGTTACTGTCTCCTACCAGAACGTATGCTCCTATTATTAAGGCAATTTTAACCGAGTACCAGGATCAAATTCATGGAATGGTCCATTGTAGTGGAGGAGGTCAAACAAAAATCTTGCACTTCGTTGATCAACTAAAAATCACAAAAAATAATCTTTTTGAGGTTCCTCTCTTGTTTTCCTTAATTCAAAATGAGAGTACTACGAGTTGGCGTGAAATGTATCAGGTATTTAATATGGGTCATAGATTTGAACTTTATGTTCCAGAAGGGGTAGTAGATGACCTTATTGAAATTTCACAGTCTTTCAATGTGAATGCGCAAGTAGTAGGACATGTGGAGGCATCACCAATTAAAGAGCTCATTATTCAAACGCCCAATGGCTCTTTTGAATACCATTAACTTATCAATTAAAAGCGCCTTCAAGACAATTAATGGTTTCATTTCCAATAGTTTTTTGGAATTTAGCTATCTGCAGTACAGATGATATTTTCTTTAATTTTTTGGAGCAAAATTTTATGTGAGTCAGGAAATGCTACTTTTACGATATATCAGTTGGACAAAAATTGATTTTTTTTTAGATAGGATCCATATTAAATCAATTCTTCCTCGGTAATAGCCATAGTTTTTCTATTATTCTCACATCCTTCAATTCTAGATATTTCTGAGCCATGACTTCCCCTAATTTCTTTTAACTTTGTTTTAAAAATTACGATTTTATATGACCTATCCATTAAAATTTAACACTATTTATAAAGATAAGATTTGGGGAGGAAATAAGATTAAAACATTGCTAAACAAAGATTTTGGTGACTTGCCCAACTGTGGGGAGACATGGGAGCTTTCTGCCTTACCTGAAGATATTTCAGTTGTAAGCAATGGTAATTGGAGAGGCCAGGATCTTAAATCGTTGATAGCGCAAAACGGGATTGCCATTATGGGTGTAGAATTATATGAGAAATTTGGTTCACATTTCCCTTTGTTGATAAAATTTATTGATGCAAATCAGGATCTTTCCATTCAAGTTCATCCAGATGACACATTGGCAAAAAAAAGGCATCAAGACTCAGGAAAAACCGAAATGTGGTATGTTTTGCAAGCAGACAAGCAGGCTAACCTGATTACTGGGTTTAAAAAGTCTATGTCCAGAGAAGCATATTTAAGAAAGTTAGCATCTGGGGATTTAATAGAAGTATTGAATCAAGAACAGGTTGCTGCAGGAGATGTTTTTTTTCTACCTGCAGGCAGAATACACACAATTGGAAAAGGGATTTTAATTGCTGAAATACAGCAGACTTCAGATATCACCTATCGAATTCATGACTTTAATCGAACGGATGATCAAGGAAATAAGCGTACCTTGCATCTTGAAGAATCTTTAGATGCAATAGATTATACCTATGAATCAAATTACAAAACCAATTATGATCAGGGAATAAATAAAAGAGTACCATTAGTTTCTTGTCCATATTTTGTAACAAACAAGCTGAATTTGACGCATAAAAAAGTATTAAATGCACCTCAAGTAGCGGGGTTCAAAATTTATATTTGTATTGAGGGCTCAGCAAAACTAGTAAATGGCGAAGAGGAGACGCTTGTAGTAAAAGGAGAAACAGTTTTGATTCCTGCTATGTTATCAAATTATGAAATTAAAACGGATGCTGAAGTGGTGCTTTTGGAAACTTATATTGAGTGATGCAAAACAAAGTTGTAGAATTTCGACATTTGGGCTTGTTAGATTACGAAAAGGGGCTTACTTACCAGAAAAAGCTTTTTAAGAAGATCATAGACTTAAAAATTAAAAATAGGAATCAGACTGTAGATCAGCAAGAAGTTACACCTAACTATTTACTTTTCGTTTATCATCCTCATGTCTATACATTAGGTAAAAGCGGTAAGGAAGATCATTTGTTATTAAATAAAGTTGGACTCCGCGATAAGGGCGCGACCTACCATCGCATCAGTCGTGGAGGTGACATAACTTATCATGGGCCGGGTCAACTTGTAGGATATCCGATTTTAGATTTAGATAACTTTTTTACCGATATTCATAAATATCTAAGATTTTTGGAGGAGGCGGTGATCCGAACTTTAGCTTCATATGAATTAGCAGCTGGAAGAATTGAAGGATTAACGGGGGTTTGGTTAGATGAAAATGATCCTAGTAAAGCACGAAAAATATGTGCATTTGGAGTTAAGTCTAGCAGATGGGTAACAATGCATGGACTTGCCTTAAACGTCAATGTAGACCTTGAGTATTTTAAAAATATTATTCCTTGTGGTATTGGTGATAAAGCGGTTACTTCTATGCATCAAGAACTAGGTAGACTGATAGTCTTTAATGAGGTTGAGGAAAGACTGCGTGAAAATATTTCA
>CAJWQD010000012.1 GCA_913045135.1 uncultured Flammeovirgaceae bacterium
CCCTGCCAATACCATATCAATGTCTCCATCAGCATCCGAATCTCCAAAGGCAAGCGTAGCATCTGTCACCCCATCAATAGGAGTACCATTATCTATCTTCACAAGAGAGCCCGCTCCATTGTTCTTATAAATATTTAATACTGTAGCTGCATTAAGATCTTTACCTGTCACTACGAGGTCTAGATATCCATCATTATCAAAGTCTACCCAGCCTAGATCTCCCTCAGACTGACGCGCCAGTTCATTATTAGAATTTACAAATACTCCTGAATCGTTTCGATAAAGTATTGTTTGATACCCTTGCGAAGTCCCCATTAAAGCTAAATCTAAATCTCCATCACGATCATAATCTCCCCAAGCCACATTGCCATTAGCAATTCCAGGTATCGCTTGATCCATTGGTGTAAACGGTGCAGTAACTGTAAAGGATTTTACAGCTGAAAATGCTGATGTATTACCAAATTGATCAATAGCCTTTACCCGGAAATAGTAAAAATTTTCTAAATCATAGGCATCAAATACTTGCCTTTTTGACTTTTGGAAGCTTTCAAAGCGATCTGGAAATAGTGGATATCCCAATGCATTCAAATTACCACTACTCAAATTATTAGTGAAACCTCCGCTATTATCGACTTGAACTGCATAGCCAATTTTTCCTGTATTGGTATCTGACCATTTAAGCTCTAATTTAAATCCATTATTCTGACCTATTAATGACGTAGGCGCAGACAACGCACCCCCAGTGGTCATACTAGTATTATTAATAAATCCAATGGTATTACCATTATCAGACTGTCTGGTTCGTCCACTGATCACGACATCTACTTTTTGATCGGCATTAATATCAATCAAATTGATGGAACTGATAAAAGAAAAACCCGTTGCCTCAGTAGCCACTTGGGAAATGTATTGATCTAAACCTCCGTTTGCATTTTGCAAGTAAAAGTTCAATATTGCTTGACCATTCCAAGTATCAGATGTATTACTTCCTACACCGACGATATCATTGAGCCCATCGTTATTCACATCTGCTATCGCAAATGAGTTGGTAATTGGCATGCCCTCTAGGGCAAAGTCTGAATAAATAAGATCAGTATTTGTTTGATTTTTATAATTTACAGGAAGCAGTGTAGTCACATTTTCCGAAGCTTTTATCAGGTTCTGGAAGAAATCTCCAGATTTTGATATCTCCATTTTAAGGAAACTAATCTCTCGAGTTCGAAAAGCATCTGACCAGTAATCATTATCAGTAGTATAGGAAAGCATGACCGTGTATTTTGAAGAATCTTCCCCAAAAATCTGCATATCAAGGATGCTCTTATCTGCAAAACTGTTGAGATAATATCCTTGAACAGCACCACTGCTTTTAGATTCTAAAGCATATAATGCACTCCGTGCAAGGCCTGAGCCATCCATATTGATAGCAATCAAGTGATCTGTATCTCCATCTTTATCAGGATTAAGATAGGTATGTGCCATTCCTCGGTATCCACTTCTGCCGCTTGCATCCATTTTTGACCAGAATAGTGGACTCCCTCCTTTATACTCTACACCGTTTTCGTTAGTATCTTCCCCGCGAAGCCAAAGAGCAGTAGTATCATTAAAGTCATCCGATTCAATAGAGAATAGTCCTATTCCCCCATCATAATCACTCCAGCTATTTGCATATCCCGTAATCAACTCATCTCGACCATCTTGGTCAATATCAATGGGTAGGTTCGTTGCAGTAATTCCATTATTCACATCTCCTCTAATGGCAAGAGGAAGCCTAGTGAACGACTCACTAAAAACGCTCACGGAGGAGTTCTCATCAATATTCATTAACGTAGAATAAGGTTTGGGTGGCCAATCACAGCAACCACTTGATGCTATAATATCTGGCTTACCATTACTATCAAAATCACTGATGACTATGCTAGACTCATTTTCAAGCGTGAATGATTTAACATTATTGTTGTCTAAATCAAAAATCTTTAATGAAGCAGATTGCTCTCCCGATCCAGACCAGAATCTTCTCTTATATCCATAGGCTTCTGGCTTCACATCTGTATCCATATTGATCAAATGCACCTCATTAAAGAAATCATCGATCAACTCAGTCCCCGCGGCAAAATCTAGTCCCTCGACAGTGAAATCTGGTGAACTTGCCACAGCAGAAACTCCGAACTTACTGTCAATATTTTGAATAGAGACGCTGTAGGTCCCTTTCTCTAGTAGATATTGTAATTCCTTACTTCCAGCTCCTGTGTAAACTAGACCACTTACATCGGCAACTCCACCTGCAGTACTTGTGGTATACAGGGTGTTGCAGTTATTCCCACTACATATTTTTATGTTGTAATAATCAGAACTAGTTGTAAAATTGATTGTTACTTTACTTCCTGCGATGGTAATCGTCGGCACGCTAGGTGCTGATAAATTACTTGTAGGTGTAACTGTGTAAGTGTTGGTAAACATGGCTAACCTGTTTCTACCATCACCACTATCTCCTCCTGTTCTTCCTGCAAACGCCATGTCCAAGGCAGCACCAGTATTGAGCCTACCCAAATCATAGCTTATCCTTGAATCCCATGGGTTCATACTAAAGGTTTCTGAGGAATAATATCCCTTCTTTTGCTCAAGCTCACCAGCAGCATTAACGTTAAATAACCCAGGCACAAAATATCGATCCCATTCCCCTCCATTTTCAGTCGATACGAGTGCTACAACACTTACAGTGCTATCCTTTAAAACGGCTATTTTGGGAGCAAATACAGCACCATAATAATCAGAAACAGAAATAATAGAATCAGTTGAAATTCTTAAGTTCAACGGCACCTCAGTCCAAGTGCTGTCGTTATTAGTTAACTCAAATCTTTTTAAAGCACCACTAGAAGTATTAGCTTTATTTGGCGTGTAAGCAACCAATAAATCTCCAGCGCCATCTCCATCAAGGTCACCAAAAGCCAAGGTTAAGTCTTTGTTCGAATTATCATCTTGACCTGTTCCTGGAAGCTGATTTATAATTGAAAGAGCTTCATTATATACAAGATCCCCATCTTCCTGTAAATAAACGAAGAGATCTTGCGATTGACTTTGACCATTCCATCTTCGCTCTAAAATCAAATCAGTTTTAGTATCTCCGTTAATATCCGCCAAAAAAGCGTTATTAAAATCGCCCAGCCATTCATTATTAATATCATTTAACTGTTTTGAGCTCACTCTCGGACCATCAGTGAGATACTCATATATAGTAATTCCTGACCCGTCTCCAATTACTCCATCAACGCGACCATCACCAGTTATATCACCCCATACCATTCTTGAAGCTCCTTCAGTATTTATTCCATTGTCCTCATACTCCTTGGTAGGAGCAGTAAATACACCCGAACCATTATTAATTAAATAAGCCGTTTTACTTGAATTCCCAATGACTACATCTAAATAACCATCTTGATTAATGTCAAGAGGTTTAGCAAATGAATATTCACTCCAATCTTCATGTAACGTGGTTGAAGTACTATCTGCTGCATTGAAAAGCTTAACTATAGAGCCATCATCATCATCTTTCCTTGCAATGTAAGCTACCTCATCTACCCCATCATTATTAGAGTCAAACATATCGACATAAGAATAGTAACAACAATGAGGGCTTAACTCAGTCGCAAAATAAGGTGCAAATATCAAATCCGGTTTGTCAAGTGAATTTTCATAAGGCCCAATATCAGGTTTAGATCCTGCGGGACTAGGTCTTGAATTTCCTTTAATATCAAGAAGATCATTTGATGCGATACCGGCTCCAATCAATACACTCGAAGAGGTCAGTTGGTAATCGTTATTTGCCTCATCGGCAAAGGCGGTGCTGGCGCCTACCAAATTATTGGCACCATACTTATCAATTTCATAGTCTAGGTGAATATTGCTATTAATCAAATTATTTTGTAAGGTTAATTTGCTTGGCTTGGTAGCACCCCATTGTGCAACAGAATTTTCCAAGAATATTGAGTTTTGAACTATCCCAGTATAATTTTCAACATCTTGAAAGTTGAAGCCCTTTTCTATCAAAGAGTGATTTACCGTATATTCTCGAACATTTCCTATTCTCACTGAATGATCACATCTTGCCTCATTCTCGTAAAAAATACTATTGAGTACCGTCAATTTATCTAAATCATAAATCATCAAGCCACCCGCTGTACAATTATTGTCTCCTAGAGCATCATTTTCGTAGACTTTGGTATTGCTAAGCGAGAGTTCTTGCGACCAAAATACGCCCAAACCAGCACCATCTCCATTTTGAACATCATTATTGTAAACACTCGAATTGGAAATGCTAATTTTCTTTGCATCCTCGGCAAAAACTCCAGCAGCATTCACCCAATCGGATTCACTAACTTGATGATCATAAATATGAACATAATCGAGATCTACTGAAGATTCGCTTATGGCGACTCCCGCACCTTTCACACTTTTTTGCTTAAGGTTAATCATCCCAAAATATGCCCAGCCAGCATCAGCGGCTACCATTTTGTTCCAAATAGTCTCGCTATCTACCTTAATGACCGTAGCTTGAGGGATATTTTCAGTTACATTTTGGACGGCGTCCGCATAAGTATATCCTGGACCAGCTGTATAAAAAGAGCGGGATCCGTCGGTAAATCGCAGATTAGCCTCATTGTAGGGAAATGTGAAGGTCAAAACATTATTGTCAGCCAATGATATTGCGTTTGAGAGTGTTATATTATTTTGATCAGTTACTGCAGTCACAGTTACTGTTTCAGATATTCCTGTTCCGGTTACAATATCTCCAACCTCTATAGTCCCTTGATTATTATCTAAAGCCACAGTTGTCGAACCGCTAGTGGAATTATTTACTGCAGCCGTGACTGTTGGAGCTTCAATCCAAATAGGAGTACAACAAAAACCATCACCCTCCGCTATTGCTTTTGAATTATCTCCTCTCAACACTCCACTAGGATTTTCATCTCTATCATCTGATACTATTTTTTGATTTTCAGATTCCCAATCAATGACATTTATCAAAGCATCAGGGACAACTGTTCCATCTTCGTATACCCAACCTCTACTTGAACCAACTTCATCTGTATTAATACCTCCACTACCCTGTATGGCGAGTCCTCTAATGGTCACACCCTCAGTGTCTAATATTGATACGACAGAACCTCCATTTACTGTACCCTTAATAATTGTCTTTTTTATATCTGCATCACTCATTCCAGCGCTATATGATGTAGACTCAATGGTTAAGCCCTCATTAATTACTAGATTTTCAGTGTAAATACCCTCCCCAATTTTGATGGTATCCCTATTTTGGGCTGCTAAAATAGCTTTACCAATGGTGGCAAAAGCAGTTGATGTGGAAGTACCATTATTAGTATCATTTCCGGTCTTCGAAACGTAGAACACGCCGATAGACCTGGATATAGTCAATGTGAAAAACTCCGTCAGCGAAGCAGTAAAAGTTAATACCGCGTTATCAGCTAAAGATTGAGCGCTAGAAAGAGTAATGTTATTTTGACTTGTAACCTTTTCCACCCTTACAGTACCAGATATTCCCGTTCCCGTCACAACATCGCCCACTTTAATATCTCCGGCATTATTATCTACAACCAAGGCAGTCGCACTGCTAATCACACCATTTACACTAGCTGTTGAAGTACCTACATTACTACTCTCAAACTTAATAGATCCCTTATCATCAACCGAACCCGCTGATAATATGTACAAAGTACTCTGACCAGCTACGAGTGTGTGTGGAGAGCTTAAATCTGAATAGGTACCATCAGTATTTTTCTTTTGAATTTTTAATGAGCTTGCGTTTGAAGTTGAAATATTAAATTTTGTGTAGTCTAAATCGTTATCAATATCTTCGAAAATTTCTTCAATGGATACAGCCAGACGGGTACCTTGAGGAAGTAATTGGTCGGGGATGGAATTAACAATAGTAGACTTATCATCCACATTGTTAACAACAATAGTCATTGTATCCATTACGGTTCTAAAACCACTTGTCACGCTCACTGGGAGCTTATAAGTACCAATTTTATCAGCTTGACTGGTAAAGGTGAACTCATCCTCTGCCGCCTCATAGGTTACTAAAACAATATTATTCGTGTCATTTTCAATAATTCCATTAGGATTGGCCGATAAAGAGTCAGCCAAGTAGTCAGCAAAAGTCACTTTGATAGAATCTGGATCACCATTGTCAGTATCTGCAAAAAGTACATTAGCCTTCTTTTTAAAGCTTGCAAAATCTTCGTTAACCGTGATAGGATCCTCAGCATCAACTAAAGCAGGCGCATTGTCAATAACTAATTTCACTGTCTTTGTAAAAGTTTTTCCACTGGCTTCTGCTGTTATATGAACATCTGCCGCATATTTATTATCAGCCCCAACTGCAATGGTGAATTGTCCATTACCAATATCAGTTACCATTGAAGTGTCTAAATTATTATAGCCAGAGGCAGTATTTGATAAGTTGGTAAAAGAAATAGTCAACCCATAACCATCATCATCCACATCTACAAAACCATTAACGCAGTCAATTAAAATATTTTTATTAGCCGTCAATTGATTACTGTAATAATCAGCAAACCTGTTATCAGGGTTTAACGCTGGCGCATCATCCACAGCTGTTACAATTACACTGATGAGTTGGCTCAATGAGGTTTGATCAACTGTATTGGTAGCCGTAACTTCTACAGATGCTTGACCATAGCCATCCTTTAAAGCACTTATGGTTAATGTATCATTAGCCACCGTCGCACTGATAGCACCATTGGCATTAATTTTATTTAGTTTGAAACTCAATGAATCATTAGACACAAATAAAGCATTTAATGCATACTTGGCATCTGCAAAGTCTTCAGCAAACGTAAGCGTATCATTACGTGATCCATCATCTTTGATGGAATCATAACTTATTGTAGTTTGCGCGCTTGTATGCAAGGCCGTTATTAGAAAACAAAGACCGATCAAAAAACGGTTGGCAAAAATGGCTTTTAATAATTTCATAATGGATTTATTTTTTCAATAATGAGAATTGGTCAAACTTTCTTGTAACGTGTAAAGTTATAATTAAAATTTAATTTCAAAACAAAAGATTACCTTTTCTTTATACTTTAGTGACCCAAAAAGGTAACCCTAAAAAGTTCAAAAAATAAGATTGTTCGGTTAAGACGAGTAGATATTCTCCTTACAGGCAACCGAAGTAAATTAAACATTCAACGAAATGAAGGTTCTCATTGTCTCCATTTTCTTACTTTACCAATCGGTTGATGCCCTTTTAGACGCAGGATATGCGCAGTATGAACAGGGAATTCATAAAGAGGCTATAAAAACATTCAACCAAGTAATTACTTTAGATCCAAATAATCCCGAAGCGTATTTTCTCCGAGCCATGAGCTATCAAAGCATCCAATGGACTGAGCTTGCTATAATTGATCTCAAACAATCGATTGTGCTAAATACAAATTATGCTGAGGCTTTTCAACAGTTGGGTTACATTTATTTGGTGGGCCAAGCACCTAATTTGGCTATTGCAGCATTCGATAAGGCGATCTTATTAGCGCCCGAATTAGCTGAATTATATATCAATCGAGGCAGTGCACAATGTATGCTAGGCAATAGAAAAAAAGCAACTCAAGATTATCAAAAGGCCCGAGAAATGGGCATAAACTATGCTGAATACATGAACTGCGATCAATAATTCTCGTCCTCTTACAAATACATTTAATCATACTATTTCTTTAATTTTTAAAATGCTAACAAGGTGAGAAAATTGAATTTCAATAAATTTTATGATTTATTAAAATAATTTATGTCTGATAACAGTGTAGACGTTAATTTTACCAAAACAGTCACTAAAGTATGAAATCATTTCGGATCCCACCCTTAACCGATACAATGTTAACTGACGAGATTCTTGCTCTCAAGAAAAATAAGGATGCCATTATTTTAGCACATTATTACCAAACTTCTGATATTCAAGATATAGCAGATTATGTGGGAGATAGCTTGGGCCTATCTCAGCAGGCTGCAAAAACTGATGCCGATATTATTGTCTTTGCAGGCGTTCATTTTATGGCTGAAACAGCTAAAATACTCAATCCAGCAAAAAAAGTTGTTCTGCCTGATTTAGCAGCTTCCTGCTCATTAGCTGAAGGTTGCCATCCTGATGATTTTGAACGATTTTTAAGATTATATCCAGATCATAAAGTGATTTCGTATGTGAATTGCTCTGCCGAAATTAAGGCCATGAGTGATGTGATTTGTACCTCAGCCAACGCTGAGAAAATTGTAAATTCATTTCCGAAAACTCAGCCACTCATCTTTGCACCCGACAAGAACCTTGGACATTACATTAACCAAAAGACTGACCGAAATATGGTATTGTGGGATGGAGCTTGTATGGTTCATGAAGCCTTTTCAATAGAAAAAATATTGATGCTGCAGAAAGAACATCCCGATGCTAAATTCATTGCACATCCTGAATCTGAAAAACATATTTTAAGTGTTGCTTCATACATAGGATCTACTACTGAAATGATCAATTACGCAGTAGAGAATCCGACACAAAAATTTATTGTGGCTACCGAAGCAGGTATCTTACACAAAATGCAACAAATGGTTCCAGATAAAACCCTTATCCCAGCACCAGCAAATGAAGACAATCATTGTGCTTGCGCCGAATGTGCGTTCATGAAAATGAATAGTCTTGAAAAACTTTATTTATGCTTAAAAGATGAATCTCCAGAAATAATATTACCAGAACAAATCATAACACGCGCACTATTACCTCTACAGCGAATGTTAGATATTTCAAAATAATTCATGCCGAAAACAGATGTATTAGTGCTCGGATCAGGCATCGCTGGCCTCACATATGCCCTTAAAGTTGCAGAACACTTTCCTAAGCAACAAATTGTGATTCTGACAAAGAGTGATGAGAGTGAATCCAATACAAAATATGCACAAGGTGGCATTGCAACGGTCTTTGATAACCAGGGTGACTCCTATGAAAAACATATCTCCGATACACTCAAAGCCGGTGACGGTCTTTGTAATCTAAAAGTGGTTAAAATGGTAGTAGAGGAGGGTCCCCAAAGACTCTATGAACTGATCAATTGGGGTATTAACTTTGATAAAAGTAAATTAGGAAATTATGATTTAGGCCTCGAAGGAGGGCACTCAGAAAATCGCATTTTACATTTTAAAGATATTACGGGATATGAAATAGAGCGCAAGCTAATCATCAAAATCAAACAACAGCAAAACATAACTCTTTTAACTTCCCACTTTGCGGTTGATCTCATTACAGAACATCAATTGAAAAGCCAAAGGTCTAAGCAAAAACTGACTTGTTACGGAGCCTATGTTTTTAATCAAAAAACACAAGAGATAGTCACTTATAAGGCGAAAAGTGTTTTGTTAGCTACGGGTGGAATTGGTCAGGTCTATCGAAATACCACCAATCCAATCATTGCCACAGGAGACGGTATTGCTATGGCTTACCGTGCCAAAGCCAAAGTTTCAAATATGGAATTTGTTCAATTTCATCCTACCGCATTGGCACATCAATTCAGCCATGGCAGATCTTTTCTTATCTCTGAAGCTGTTCGCGGATTAGGTGCCATCTTGAAAAATGAACAAGGCGAAGCTTTTATGCACAAATATGACGCAAGAGAAGAACTAGCTTCCAGAGATATCGTTTCGCGTGCTATCGACAACGAGCTAAAAATAAGTGGTGCCGATTTTCTTTATTTAGATTGTACGTCGATTTCCAAAAGAGATTTTAAGGAAAATTTTCCCAATATTTATGCCCAATGTATAGACATAGGTATTGATATCAATAAACAAATGATCCCCGTAACACCTGCGGCACATTATCTGTGTGGAGGAATTGATGTAGATATCAATGGATGTACTTCTATTCGAAATCTTTATGCTTGCGGTGAATGCGCGCAAACCGGCCTTCATGGCGCTAATAGATTAGCTTCAAACTCTCTTCTCGAGGCCCTTGTTTTTGCCCACCGGTGCTTTGTAGAAACTAAAAAGAATGTTGAACTAATCGAAAATAAAATATCCATTCCGGATTGGGATGGTGAAAATACGTTCGAAACCAAAGAACGTATTTTAATTACTCACAATAGAAAAGAATTACAATCTATAATGAGCGATTATGTCGGAATTATTCGAACGCATGAAAGATTACTTCGCGCTTCAAAAAGATTGAATGTCCTCTTTGAAGAGACCGAAGATCTTTATCAAAAAAGTAAATTATCCACTGCTTTATTTGAATTAAGAAATATGATTTCTACTTCTTATTTAATCGTCGAACAATCTATAACAAGAGTTGAAAACAGAGGAGGATTTTACAACAGCGACTTGATTTGATTAATAATAGTTTAAAATACTTAATTCGCCTCTATTGATCTGTTTTTTTGAATATGAGAAAGATATTCAATTGGTTTTATTTTCAAAAAATAACCAAGACTATAATGCATATAAAAAATTTTCTTCCAATATTAAATTATTTAAGAAAAATTATTTTTTTTAGGATATTGACTTAGAATTGATTTTTATTAACCGGGGTATTATGAACAATGAGTATCTGATTTTAGTTGATGAAAATAATCCATAATGAATTAAGATTAAAAAATTAAAAGTTCACCTGTTAGAGTTACTACATAATGCTTTTTTTATATTTATATTCGGGAGTGAGGGTAAAGTGCTTATGTAGCAGCGCGCCCCTGATAAATATCACAAACAAATTTATGGCCCAATACTTGTTGCAGACATTCCTATTTTAGAGAAACATTGGGTCAGGCCACAAAAAGGATACTTCAGGGAGAAATGGGCATAGACTGTCCCGCACTTTTTATTTAAATTTGTTTATTAATTTGATTTTTCCAATGTCTTAAGCGAGCTCCAATGTGATCATGTTTATTTTGGATTCTCTGATGTCTTCCCTCAAGCAAATTCATTGGAAGTAGAAGATTATTAATACGTCGGAATCAATTAACTGCGAAAAGATCCCTCAAAAAATACAGAGAATTATTCCAAATGGTTTGAAATTTGTATTGATCAATTAATTGGTCATCAGAGAAAATATCAAAACAATGCTTAAAGTTGTTTTAAAAAATTTATGTGTAGAGATTTGAAAATAGATGACTTTGTTACCCTTGACGTAGCGCTCAAAATTTATGCCTGAATACGGATTCCCAATTATTTTCTTTCTGATCGCATTTTTTTACGCTTCCGTGGGCTTTGGTGGTGGTTCGAGTTACTTGGCTTTGTTGAGCCTATTTTTGACTGAATTTCAGGAAATAAGAACCTTGGCACTCCTTTTAAATTTAATTGTCGTAAGCATAGGAACCTATATGTTCATTAGAAATGACATCTTTAAATGGAGGTATTTTTGGCCATTTTTGCTTACAAGTATGCCACTCTCTTTTTTAGGTGCTCAACTTAAGTTGTCTGAAAAAATATTTTTTCTAGTCCTCGGTTCTGCTCTTTTAGGAGCGTCCTTTTTTTTACTTGCTCAATTACTTCAACAAACCAAAACCCATAGACCTTTAAAAGCTTATAAAAAATTAATTATTGGAAGTGGAATAGGACTTCTGTCCGGCATTTCAGGTATTGGTGGGGGTATCTTTCTTTCCCCAACACTTAATTTGATGGGATGGAAAGATGCGCGCATCGTCGCAGCACTCTCATCCATTTTTATTTTTTGTAACTCCCTTGCCGGCTTGGGTGGACTCATCGCTTCAGATACCTTCAGGTTAAATATGCCTTTGACCTTTCCATTGATCATAGCAGTCGCTGCAGGTGGTACTTTAGGATCATTTACCTCCAATAAAAAAATAAATACCCGAACTATCAAATTGTTCACAGCAATTTTGATTGCTTACGTAGGCCTCAGATTAGTCTTATTACACGGTTGGGAATTGTATATCTAATTGCTAAACGTAGGCCGAGGGTTCTTTTTGAAAAGAGGTATAACACCCATCGCAGCAAAAATAGATTTGCTCCCCATCATACTGCACTACATGCTTTGCTGTACTTTTCGAAACGGGTATTTTACATACTGGATTGATATACAAATCACTAGATAAATTTGGATCTGAAGGTTTTAATGAAGTCATTTCATCTGTTTTTTTCCTGCTCAGCTGAATAATTTCAGCCAAAATAGAAATTGCCACCTCAGCTGGTGTTTTGGCATTAATGTCTAAACCCGCTGGTGTTTTGACTTTAATCAATTGTGCATGGGGAACTTCTTTTCTTTTTAAGGCCATCAAAACGGCATTGGCTTTCCTACTGCTCGCTACAAAACTTAAATACTTCGGATCTGTCTTAATAGCACTCGCTAAACTTTCTTCATCTCCTTCTCCTTGCGTACACACAACGACGTATTCATTTAGATGTAAAGTTGGATCAAATGCATTCAGCATCTCTCTTTTACTCGCTTTAGAGAACATCTCTTCTTCTATTAAATCTGATATTACGGTAACTCTAAATCCCGAAAGGGCTCCTAACTCACACAAAGCTTTAGCTATGTGTGATCGCCCAAAAATTTTTAATTCAAGTGTTGGCATAATTGGTTCAATATAAACTTCTAAAGACCCCCCACTCATGCAGGTCATTTTATAATTTTTAACACCTGATTGCTCAGGTGCATTTAAAGCTGTTTGAATACGCACCAATCTTGGAGCGCGCTCTTCAAGAGCAGCCAAAGCCTCTTTGATCACAATGCCACGGGTACATCCTCCACCTATCCAACCCTTTATTTCCCCGCTCTGAGTAATCAATGCTTTATCTCCAGGTTTTCCAGAGGTTGGTGCTTCTCTACGCACAATTGAGGCCATCACAATAGCCTCTTGCTTTTTTTGATAGAATTCTAGGTTTTTTAACAATGTTAAATAATTATGCATGAGATAAGATCTTTTCTAATTCCATCAAACTATCTAAATTATGTGCCGAAAGAAAGTCATCCACAGCGGGTAATGCGGCCGCCATTCCCTTAGCCAAAGGCTTATAGCCTTTCATCCCCTTTAAAGGATTCAACCAAACTAGCTTTCTTGTTCTTAATTTAATTTTATGTACTTCATCAAACATTACTTTCGGATCTCCATCATCTAACCCATCACTCAAGATGATGGTAACACTTCGGCCGTTTAATACTCTTTTAGCAAATTGATCATTAAATGAAACTAAGCACTCTCCTATTTTAGTACCTCCTGACCAGTTGGTAGCTCGCTCGCTCATCTGCATCATGGACTCAGTCAACTCATTTTCTTTCAATAAGTCAGTGATTCGAATCAAGTGAGTACTAAAGATGAAGGCTTCAATGTTATTGAGATGAGATTTCAATGACCACACAAATTTTAATAAAAAAAATGAGTATTTATCCATCGAACCACTCACATCCAATAATACAATCAATTTTGTTTTTTGAATTTTTCTTTTCCGATAACTCAAATTAATAATTTCATCTCTTGAACTGATGTTTTTCCTTATTGATTTGCGAATATCTATTTTTCCGCTTTTTGCACGGATCAATCTATGTTTTAAACGAGTATTCAATTGTTTCAAAAGTTTTTCAATAAGATTTTCAAGCGGACCTAAATCTACCGCTTTGATTTTTGAAAAATCTGTTTGTTTAAGCTTCTCGATATGACTTATCCCTGAAACGCTTTTAGCTCCTTCTAGAGGTCCCTCTTCTTTCTTATTTTTATCCCTCACCCCAGTCATCACCAGAGAGGCCTTCGTACTCTTAGCAATATTAGACTTACCCTGTTGCTGAATTTTATGTGCATACTTATGCTTGCGCATTTTCCAGTATACCTTAAAACATTGATCGAAAATGACTTCTTCTTCGAAATCCTTACAAAACAATGATTTCAATCCAAAATAAAATGATTGAGGATCCCGTATAAAGCCTAGTTGAGCTGTTTTTACTCCCTCTTTTGTGTGGCTTAAACCTATAGAAAGACCATTTTGTCGACACATTTCGCTGAAGCCAACCATAGATGCTCCCATTGAATTATGATTTGTGAAATGGCTTAATTCCATAGCTAAGCTGAAATATCCTCTAAAATATCGTTTAATGAATGCTTAATTTCAATGATATCTTTTTGAGATTTCAATATAC
Organism: uncultured Flammeovirgaceae bacterium; assembly: GCA_913045135.1. Lineage (GTDB taxonomy): Bacteria > Bacteroidota > Bacteroidia > Cytophagales > Cyclobacteriaceae > UBA4465. Next base: position 14,153 of record CAJWQD010000012.1, read on the forward strand.
ATCCTAGAGTAGAATCGATCAGTTCTGGTGTTAAGCTCACTGTATTTAATGTGATCAGTGCGCGTGCCCAATCAATAGTTTCCGCGATACCGGGAGTTTTCTGCAAATTTTGGCCTCTAAGGTATTCTATGAACTTTACCAGTTGCTGAAGTATCTCACCTTCTCCACCAACGCGTTTCTCTAAAATTGCCAATTCTTTTTCAAAGGTTGGAAAATCAACCCAATAATATAAACATCTTCTTTTTAAGGCGTCGCTTAAATCTCTTGTACGATTGGAAGTAAGGATAACTACTGGTTTATGTTTGGCTTTGATAGTTCCTAGCTCAGGGATAGAAATTTGAAAATCTGACAAAAGCTCTAATAAAAAGGCCTCAAATTCTTCATCTGCCCGATCAATTTCATCAAGAAGCAATACGGTGGGTTTATCTGACGTAATCGCCTTGAGTAAGGGACGCTTCAATAAAAATTCATCACTAAAAATAAACTTTTCTTGCTCTTGGACCGAAATCTTTTCATTTTCATTCAGCTTAATATGCAATAGTTGCTTTTGATAATTCCACTCATAGACAGAAGTGCTAACATCCAATCCCTCGTAACATTGTAACCGAATCAATTCATGGCCCTGATAATGAGCGATAATATTTGCTGCCTCTGTCTTTCCAACACCAGGAGGACCTTCTAAAAGTAAAGGTTTTTTTAGCTTCAACATTAAAAAAAGAACTGTGGCAAGCTCTTCCTCCACAACATAATCAAGTTGATCAAATCGATGAATCAACTCTTTTACCTCTGGTATCATATGTTCAGGTCATTTTTTGAAAAGTCCTTTGACCACAGATCCCATCATCGAACCCGCCTTTAAGGAATTGTCTACTTCTGCACCAGATAATAATTTTTTGAAATTGTCAACAAATTGATCCATCAATTGAGCCGACACATCATTGATCAGTCTAGAACCAAACTGGGCCAGTGTACCTTGTATATTTACAACCATTTTGAAATCTACATCAGTCCCTTCACCTGTCGTCACCGCACTTCCATTCATGGTCATTTTAGCGTTTCCTTTTCCTTTAGAATCCAATCCTGTACCTCGAAGTAGCATTTCATGCGCATCATTATCCATTTCCACAATTGTAATTTCTCCATCATATTTTGTTTTAATGGGCCCAAATTTCAAAGTTACCTCACCCTTATAGTTTTTATCATCTATTTGATCTGTGATAGTAGCTCCAGGCACACAACCAGAAATTTCCTTGGGGTTACTGAGACTTTTCCATACTTGCTCTATAGGTGCCTCTAAACTAAATTTTTTTGTAATTGTTGCTTCCATTAACTATTTGAGTTAAATAACGAACCGGTTCCCAAATGAGAACCGGTTCATTAAAAAAAATTATTTATTTAAATTATGATTCTACTATATTCTTATCTAAAACACCCTTATCTTTCAAAGCTTTGAAAATTTTGTAAGGCGTAATCGGAATATCCAAATGAGTAATGCCATATGGCTTCAATGCATCTATAATGGCATTGGCAATAGCCGGAGGTGCTCCTACAGTAGGTGATTCTCCAATACCTTTAGCTCCAATAGGATGATGAGGTGATGGAGTAACCGTATGGCCAGTCTCCCAGCTCGGTGATTCCACCGCGGTAGGTACTAAATAATCCATCAATGTTCCATTCAAAATGTTTCCATCATCATCATAAATCAATTCCTCATACATCGCCGGTGCAATTCCTTGCGTCAATCCGCCATGTACTTGGCCTTGTGCAATCATTGGATTTATGATATGCCCTGCGTCATCAATAGCGACAAATTTGCGAACCTTTATTTCAAAAGTATCGGAATCAATATCTACCACGCAGATATAAGCTCCAGATGGAAAAGTAAGGTTTGGAGGGTCATAATAGTGTGTTGCCTCAAATCCCGCTTCCATTCCTTGTGGATGGTTGGTGTAAGAAGCAAAGACTATTTCTTGGATAGTTTTTGCTTTTTCCGGTGCTCCTTTTACAGAAAACTTCCCAGGCTCCCATTCCAAATCATCTTCAGATACTTCAAGCAAATGAGCAGCTATTTTTTTTGCTTTATCCCTAAGCTTTCGGGCAGCCACAGCAGCTGCAGCTCCTGCAGTGGGTGTACTTCTGCTAGCATAGGTACCCAATCCATATGGTGCTGTATCTGTATCTCCTTCTTCTATCTGTATATCCTTAGCGGGAATTCCTAACTCCTCCGCTATAATTTGTGCATAAGTTGTTTCATGCCCTTGACCTTGTGACTTTGTTCCAAACCTCGCAATTGCCTTCCCTGTTGGGTGAACCCTGATCTCAGCACTGTCAAACATTTTTATGCCTAAAATGTCAAAATCTTTGGAAGGCCCAGCACCGACTACTTCAGTAAACGTAGATAATCCGATACCCATCAGTTCACCTTTATTTCTCTTTTCAGCTTGCTCTATTCTTAGGTTATCATAGTCTACTGCTTTCATCGCCAATTTGAGCCCTGCCTCATAATCTCCGCTATCATACTCCCAACCAGTCGGAGAATGATAAGGAAATTGATCCTTCTTAATAAAATTATGAAATCTTAAAGCCGCTGGATCTTTACCTATCTCAAGGGCATATCTATCCGTCATTCGTTCTATGGCATGAACGGCCTCTGTCACCCTAAAAGAACATCTATAGGCTACACCTCCAGGTGGTTTATTAGTATATACGGCGTCTGCTTCCATAAATGCATTGGGATAATCATAAGAACCGGTAGCAATCGAGAACATTCCTGTTGGAAACTTCGATGGATTGGCAGAAGCATCGGTATATCCATGATCTGCCAATACTTTCATTCTCGTGGCCAAAATTTTACCATCTTTTGTCCCCGCAAGTTCAGCAGTTATATGATAGTCCCTCGCAAAAGAGTCTGCCTGTAGGTTTTCACTTCTATCCTCAATCCATTTTACTGGCTTTCCGATTAAAAATGAAGCTGCAATGGCAATTACATATCCGGGATAAACAGGAACCTTACCACCAAATCCACCTCCAATATCCGGAGATATAACTCTTACTTTTTCTTCTGTTAAGCCCACATGACCAGCAACTAATGCAATGACTGTTCTGATAGCGTGTGGCGCTTGAGTGGTCATGTACATGGTGAGATGATTATCTACTTTATCATAACTAGCCACACATCCACAAGTTTCTATTGAGGCAACATGTATTCGTGGAATATGCATTTGCTCCTTAACTACGACCTCCGCTTCGTTGAAGATTCGTTCAGTTTCTTCTTTTTGTCCTACCTCCCAATGCCAGATATGATTATCTTTTTTATCCTCTTTATCCGAGCGCAATACAGGGGCATCTGAATCCAAAGCTTTAAAGGGATCTACTACAGGTTTCATCACCTCATATTCCACCTTAACAGCTTCTCTGGCATCCCGAGCTATGTATTTTTCTGTTGCAATTATTGCAGCAACCTCCTGTGCTTGGTACATGACCGTGTCCACTGGCAAAACCATTTGCGTGTCAGACATCAAAGTAGGCATCCAATGCAAATTATATTGCTCAAGATCTTTTCCAGTAATTACAGCCAATACTCCCGGAATCTTTAATGCATCTGAACTGTCAATATTTTTGATTTTAGCATATGCATAAGGACTTCGAACAATGTCCATATATAAAGTTCCCGGTAGCTTCACGTCATCCGTATAATTACCTTTTCCATGAACAAACCGGTCATCTTCTTTGCGCTTCATGGAATGTCCCATGCCGCCAATTTCTTTCGATGTTTTACACTGTATCATTTTATTTTTTTGTTAAAGTTAATTTATTCAACAAATTCAGGCTCAGTAGAGGGCAATTCATCACCTCTCAATTTTGCTCCTGCATATTTTATCGACTTCACTATATTATTGTAACCTGTACATCTACACAAATTACCTGAAATACCCCACCGAATTTCTTCCTCCGTTGGGTCTGGATTTTTTTCAAGTAACTCAATAGCACGAAGCATCATGCCTGGAGTACAAAATCCGCAGTGTAATCCATGATTTTCTTTAAATCCCTCTTGTATCGGATGAACTCCCTCTGTAGTAGCAATTCCTTCAACAGTAGTGATTTCTTTACCGTCGGCTTGAACAGCCAAAAGAGTACAAGATTTCGCTGATTTACCATCTATTAAAATCGTACACGCACCACAACTTGAGGTGTCACATCCAATGTGAGTACCTGTCATTCCAATGTTTTCCCTAATGAAATGAACCAAAAGAGTTCTGGGCTCTACTTGCTCAGTAAATTCCTCCCCGTTTATTTTTAATTTTATTTCTTTTTTCATAGTTACTATCAATTATTAAAAGCTCGCTGCTTTGCCTTATTAATCATTTTTTTAGTTACCGCCCTAATTATATGTCGCTTGTAATCTACATCTCCTCTAAGATCACTCGAGGGATTACAATCCTCAGATGCATATTGGGCAGCTGATGCGATGGCTTCATCATTAAGAATAGTACCTACCAATGCAGCTTCTGATCTTACGGCTCTCATAGGCGTCGGATTCACATTGGTTAAACCAATACCCGCCTTAGAACAAATTCCTTGTTCATCAAATTCTAAGTGAACGGCGACACCACCAGTGGCATAGTCTCCTACTTTTCGCTCTACCTTATGGTATGCATTTCCTGATCGCCCCTTAGGAATGGGAATTGAAATTTCAGTAAGAATTTCACCTTCTTGAACAGCGGTGGCATAGAATCCATAGAAAAAATCATCAATACCGACAGTTCTTCTCCCATTTAATCCTGCAATTTCAACACTAGCATTGAGAGCAAGCATCACGGCAGGCTGATCATTTGCGGCATCTCCATGTGCCAGATTACCTCCCAAGGTACCAAAATTTCTAACTTGAGGATCGGCAATGAGCTTAGCCACATCCGCAAAAATGGGGAAGTACCTCGCTACATCAGTAGACTCTTCCGTTTCTACTTCACGAGTCATAGCTCCTATTTTGAGCATATCACCGTCAATTTTAAGATATGACAATTCAGAAACATTATTGAGATCTATTAAATGTTCAGGTTCTGCGAACCTTAACTTCATCATGGGGATTAGCGAGTGACCACCAGCAAGTATTTTGGCTTCATCTCCCAAATCCCGAAGAAGTTTGAGTGCTTCATCCAAAGAGGATGGAGCAGTATAATCAAACGATGAGGGAATCATTTTTTTTGAGGGGTTAAATTATAAATAAAAAATACACTCTTTTTTTAAAAAAAATTCAAAAAGAGAGTCATTGAAATGTCTCTTCTATAAATTTTACATTTAAAAGAAAAAGAAGTTAATACGATTTACGTTCTAAAACAAAAATTAATAAATTTAATTTTTGTTCAAGCGATATCAATTACGTTCACCTTAGTTAAATGGGAAGAAATAAGTTGCCAACACGGATCTTCATCTAGAGTATAAAACAAATTCCCATTGGTAGTTCCAAAAATCATAAAGTTTTCTTTGCGTTTAAAACTTTTTCTGAGCACAATGTCAAAGGTATTAGTAGTTGGCAAACCCTTGCTAACACTTTTCCATGACTGCCCAAAATCCGAGGTCTCGAATACTTCCAATTTCAGATTAGGTGATATTCGACGCTGATCGCTTTCAACTGGAATGACCCAACTTCTGCCTGGACTTTTTTCATCTAGAGCTAACGAAAAACCATAACTCGATCTTCCTTTTTTTAAAAAAACTTCTGTCCACAATTGTCCACCATTTTTGGTAAAATAAATCCCACAATGATTTTGCTGCCAAAGCACATTAGGCGATTCAGGGTGAATCAATAACTGATGAGGATCTTGTCCGACCTTTACCTGGGGATTAGGCAAATAAGTTGCTAATAATCCCTCATTCCTAGGCTTCCAAGAAGTCCCATTATCCAATGATTCAAAAATACCTGCACAACTGATGGCAATATATATGTGATTAGAATCATAGGGATTTATCTCTATAGAATGAATGAATGGTAAATCACTACCAGCTCCAAACCATTGGCCTTCTTTTTGCCTGCTGGCATGATACCAAAGCGGCTCGTTTAGTTCAAATGATGCTCCCCCGTCGGTACTTGAAAACAAGCCTCCTGGTTCTGTTCCAAGCCAAAGTTTTCCTGGATAACCACCTCCATGCTTCATACTCCAAATTTCCTTGAGCTTCGCAGGAGTTCCATTAACCATTTTAAATCCGTGATAAGAGGGCAATCTTGCCTCAACCCAAGAAACCCCTTGATCATCTGAATAATGCAGTTTTTGGCCCCAATGGCGATGCATGATTCCAACCCACCATCTATTGGTGTATAAATCTACAAAAATCATACTTACTGAAAATCCTAAAAAATGAATGGCCAATTCTTTTGGTGCAATGTCTGGCAGAATTTCATAAACTATCAAGCCTTTGGAAGTTCCTATCAATACTTTCATCAACCTCCTGACAAAGCCTGAAAAATCAACAACTCATCTCCCTCGGTCAAGGTGTCTGATAAGGTATTACGATCTGTCATCATTTCATCTCGCACAAAAATATTTACATGCTTTCTCAAACAGCCATCCTCTTCTAATAAATAATCTTGCATGCCCGGATAAATAGCTTCAATTGAGGTGATAACCTCTTTGATAGAAGTCCCCTCAAATTCCTGTGCTCTTAAATCAGGAAAAAATTGCTTGAGTGCAGATGTAAATTTTACTTTTATCAACTTAAAATATCAGCATTTAGCTTTTTCCTTATCTTATTTAAAACTGAGATAAAACTGCCATTTAACCAAATACCCAATAATAATAAGCCTGCCCCAAAATTATAAAAATCAGGTGATAACATAAGTTGGTGGATGAGTAGTATTAAGGTAAATCCAGTCATAGCAACTATAATTGCCAATATGGTTCGCTGACCTCTCCAATTTGACAGGAGCATTAAATTGATAAATAATGCCAAAAAAAGAGGGACGAAGGAAACCCAATTATTAGACATCAAATACATGTCATGGCCTCCGCAAATCGTGATGGCACTAGAATAGGCCATTACGCAAAACGGACATTTAGGCAAAAGTATCAATAAAAAAGTACTCAGCACCGAAGCTCTCCTCGCTTTATTGAAATTCTTTGAGGGGTGACATTTGCAATTACTTAACATATGCTTATTTTTAAAGTTAAGTAATAAAAAAACTTAAAACCTAATTGGTAATAGATAAATTATGAAAGACTTAAATGAAATCATAAGTGATTGGAGCCAAAATGGTGCCATTTTGGTCCTTGCCCGCGTTGTGAAAACTTGGGGCTCCTCTCCCCGACCAATCGGTTCCATAATGATCATTAATGAAGAACGAAAAATGTTGGGTTCAGTGAGCGGTGGTTGCGTTGAGGGTGCGGTAGTCAAAAAATCCCAAGCTCTTTTTACTGAACACAGGGCTGAAAAACTTTCTTTCGGAGTCAGTGATGAAGAAGCCTGGTCCGTTGGGTTATCTTGTGGGGGTAGTATTGAAGTTTTTTTGCAGGCGGTTGACTTTTCATCAAATAAAGTTTGGCACAATTTATTAAAAAGATGGCAATCAAATCAATCATGTGTTTTGGTTTCTAAATTAAGTAAAAATGAAAATTGGTTAATGGACGAAAATGGTCAGGTAACTGGCAAATCACTTCCCCCAGTACTCATCAACGAGGCACAAACTGTTTTTAATGAAAGGGTTCATAGAACTTTCAACTTTGAGGGAGAAAACTATTTCATTCAAGTATTTCCTCGAAAACCTACCTTACTCATAATTGGTGTTGCACATATCGCAGTAGACTTAGTTACTATGGCACACCTGCATGGTTTCGAAACTATATTAGTAGATCCAAGAGGTTATTTTACGGCAAATACTCATTTTAATACTAAGCCCAGTCAAATTTTTGAAGCTTACCCTTCCGAAGTGCTACATCAGATAACATTAGATCCTTATACTTTTTGTGCAATTCTTTCCCATGATCCCAAAATAGATGATAATGCTTTAGAAGTATTGCTTCCCTCTAAAATTGCCTATATTGGCGCTTTAGGCAGCAAAAAAACTCATCATAAAAGAATAGAGCGACTAACTAGAAAGGGAATTTCTAAAGATTTAATTTCAAAAATTCAAGCACCGATAGGTATTGCCATTAATGCTAAATCAGCTAAAGAAATTGCCTTAGCCATCATGAGTGAAATTATTAAATTCAAAAATAAATATCAGTAATTATATCAAGAATAGATCGGGATCAACCTCTTTTTTCCAAGCCAATAGTCCTCCTTTGAGATGTTTCAGGTTAGAATATTTAGCCCCAAGGGCTAATATATTTTCTATACCTTGTGCACTTCTTTTTCCAGATTTACATAAAAAAACAACCGGTCTGTTTTGATCAATAAGATGCAGAAATTCCACTAATTTTGCCAAAGAAATTTGTTGTCCCCCAATATTACCTCCATCAAACTCATAGGCTTCTCTTACATCAATTAATTGAAAATCATGATCCTCTCGAAGCCATCGAGCGAGTTCCAGCGGTGACAGATCAATCAAATCATTGGAAACATTGTTAATACCACAGAAGGAATCATAATCAATCAATTTCTTGATTGTAGGATTTTTGCCATTTAGGGGATTTTTTGGATCTCTTTTGATATTCAGTGTACGATTAGAGAAGTCCAGAACATCGATCAGAAAAAGCCTTCCAGATAAAGAGACGCCTATACCCGTAATTACCTTAATAACCTCAGAAGCTTGAATGGATCCTATGATTCCGGGTAATACACCCAAAACTCCCCCTTCTGCACAATTAGGGATCATTCCTGGTGAAGGAGGTATCGGAAATACATCTCTATAATTAGGCCCTAATACACCTTCATTGCTTCTCCAATTAAAGACACTAACCTGTCCTTCAAATCGATATACGGAAGCATAAACATTGGGTTTTCCCATCAAAACGCAGGCGTCATTTATCAGATAACGAGTAGGAAAATTATCTGTTCCATCTGCAATCACATCGTAATTACTAATAATTTCCAAGGCATTTGAGGCATCTAATTTCAAATTATGATCGATGAAATGCACGAAAGGATTTTGCGCCCGTAGTTTGGTTATCGCAACAGCTGTTTTAGATTTACCTAGATCTTCCATTCCGAAAAGCACTTGCCGCTGCAAATTGCTCTCTTCAACAATATCAAAATCAATCACGCCAATAGTCCCTACCCCAATGGCTGTCAAATATTGCAATAGTGGTGCACCTAATCCCCCTGTACCTACTACAAGGACTTTTGCACATTTTAATTTTTCTTGCCCAGATATACCAAAATCTGGTAAATTCAAATGCCGACTGTAGCGAAGTTTTTCTTGATCTGATAATGACACCTTAAAGTACTATTTGTCCTTACTGAAAACTTGAAATGGTTTTGTATATTGCCTTAAATTAGTAATTAAAAACATAAAGATGAAAAAAAAATTTTCACATCTTACCAAAAATGGCGAACCCGCCATGGTAGATGTTTCAGAGAAGGGCATATCTCATCGACTTGCTATTGCGCGTTCAATAGTCATTTTGGCTCCTGAAATTTTGGAACAATTTAAAAAAGATGAAATTCATACGAAAAAGGGTCCTGTATTTCAAACCGCCATACTGGCAGGGATCATGGCCTCTAAAAAAACGGGCGAACTAATCCCTTTGTGTCATTCTCTTGCTCTGGACAAATGTAAAGTATCTATTAATCTTAATGATCATCAAGAGGTAGAAATTATATGCAAAGTTAAAACCTCTGCAAAAACAGGTGTAGAAATGGAAGCCCTTACTGGTGCCTCAATCGCTGCACTAACTATTTACGATATGTGTAAAGGTTTCTCTCATCACATCATTATCAAAGAAACACGATTAATTGAAAAAACCGGGGGGAAAAATGACTTCAAAATCACATAAAAAACACGCTCATTTAACCAAGCCAAGGGGTGGTTTGTTCGGCCAGCAGGAATTTGCATTTATAGGTGCTCCTTGCAACATCATTCAAAATTTATGTAACCAATTAGCAACTCACTTGAAAACCGATTACGCTCTAGGGTATGCCGATGCATCTCATCAAAATGAAACTACACCTTCAGTATTTAAAACCTCCTACATTGACTTGATAAACCATCATGGTGTACACTTCAAGCAAGACTATATAGACACTCATTTTCGAGCATTGTTTAACGGCTGTGACCTAGTTCTGGTAAATGGTAACCATTTCTTAGCTAAAAGTCAAATAGTAATTGTCAACGAACAAAAAAAGGTCTCACTTGAAAAAAAATTAGAGCGCCTTACTGATGTGAAAATCTTTATTTTAGATAATGGAGTCAAAGATTTATTCCCCTCCCTCAAGGAACACATCAAAAATTATAAAGATATACCCCTATTCTCCATCAATGATGTGAAAGGCATAGGAAAGACAATTAAAAAGATTATTGGTAACTGTTTGATACCTATCAAAGGATTGGTTTTGGCTGGAGGTAACAGCACCCGAATGGGACATGATAAAGGTGCAATAAAGTATCATGGTAAAGCCCATAGGGAGTACCTAGCTGACCTTTTAAACGATTTTTGTTCACATACTTATCTATCTGTTCGAAACGAATCGATAAATTTCAAGACACAATATTCAACTATTCCTGATAGTTTTTTAAACTTAGGCCCTTATGGAGGCATTCTTTCCGCGTTCAAGAAAGATCCCAATAGTGCATGGCTTGTAGTGGCGACAGATCTCCCTTTGTTGGATGTAAACACATTAAACGACTTAATGAAAGGTCGCGATAAATCCAAAATGGCTACCTGTTTTCATAACCCAGAAACAGCTTTTCCAGAGCCATTGTTAACTTTATGGGAACCAAGAGCCTATCCAATCCTTTTGCAATTTTTAGCCTATGGTTATTCTTGTCCCAGAAAAGTACTGATCAACAGTGAAATCAGAGAATTACCAATAAAAAATGCAGATGTCCTACGCAATGTAAATACTCCTGAAGAGTTAAAAGTTGTTAAATGCTAGATAAACCCTGACCTTCAAAATCAATCAAATTTTTTATTTGGGATACCTTAGCCTTTAATTAAATTTCTGTAGGCAATAAAGGGGAAAATTTCTCCCTTATGAAAGTCATTACGACCAGAGGGTAATTGAATAAAAGCATCGGCGTCAACCAAATTAGCCAAATCACCAGATCCGTTACCCTTCATAGGATACGCTTTTATTTTTCCTGAAGGATGAAATATAATTTTCACTTCCAAAAAATAGGTAAGATCAGGTTTGAAATGAACATCCTCTTGCAGTTCTGCCCATGGTAATTCCATTTCTGATGACTGTAAAGAATATTCCAACCAAGGTTTGAAATATTGTTGAGCACACATAAAACTTGAAACTGGATTCCCAGGAAATGCAAATACCACTTTATCATCTTTTTTCCCAAACCAAAAAGGTTTTCCTGGGCGTTGTTTCACTTTATGGAAGAGTTTTTGAACACCTACAGCCGAGAGAGCCTCGGGTAAATAATCAAATTTCCCAGCAGATACTCCGCCACTTAGTAAAATCAAATCATAATCAGAAATTTCACTTTCTATTCTATTCACAATTTCATCATAATCATCAGTCAAGTGCATAATCGAGGGCTGAATTTGATAACTATTAAGAACAGTTGCAATTCTGTAGACATTACTTCGCCTTATTTGATGAGGTAAAGGTACTTGATCAATATTAACCAGTTCATCTCCACTAGAAACAATCAAAGTTTTAGGTAAACGACTCACCGCTATTATATTTTTACCTACGGTTGCGCAAACACCCACCTCGCTGGCAGAAATACATTTACCTGGTGAAAGAATAACCGTCCCCCGATGGCGATCACTACCTTTAAAATGAATGTTTTGATTACGTTTTAGACTTGATAGCATGACTGTTGCCTTACCCTCTTTAATCTCAAGATCTTCATAGCGAACGACTGCATCTATCCCTATCGGAACTGTGGCTCCTGTCATCACCTCTAAACAAAACGACGGGTCCTTTAATTGCATTTGTAATGCTCCTGCAGGTGCTACTCCATTGATTTGAAAAACTCTCTGACCTTTCTCAAATTGATCAAAATTTAAACCGATGCCATCCATAGTAACTCGATTAAAAGGTGGAAAATCCCTATCAGCCACAATTTCTTCTTGTAGAATTCTTCCTAAGGACTGATTTAAAGAAATTTCCTCAATTCCCCAATTACCCAAATGGCTATGTACAATTTTTAAAGCATCTTCAACGGTAATCATTATTAACCACCTATGGTCGCCATGGATTCCGATGCGGGAAAGGTCTCAGACCTACTTTTTTCAGCTTCAAAACCATCATTAGCGCGGTTACCAATTGCCTTAATTAAATAATTTCGCAAAACGTCATCTGTCACACTACCTCTGATCAAATCTCTAAAATTTACTTGCCCTTCTCCATAAAGACATGTTCTAAGCGTACCCTGAGGTGTGAGACGAATTCGGTTACAAGATCCGCAAAAAGTTCTAGAATAGGCAGGGATGATTCCAAAAGAACCAACATAACCCGGTATCTTATAATTCAAAGAAGTTGAAGCAGGTGGATCTAAAATTTTTTGATAACTATATTTTTCTTCAATGTACTTCATTATTTTTTTAGCAGGCCAAATTGTAGCATTACCTTGACCTTCGGTTCCATTGAAGGGCATTTCTTCAATAAAGCGTACCGAAACATCGTCATACTTAGTCAATTCTATCATAGGATAGATATCTTCAATATTACGGCCGTCCATAACTACCATATTGGTTTTGACTCTTATTTTAGATTCCACAAGTTTTCGATAAGTCATCATCACCTGATCAAATAAATCTCTCCTAGTAATATCAAAAAATCGCTGACTGTCCAAACTGTCTAAGCTAAGATTGACACTTTTAATGCCCATTTTTTCCAGTGCCGAAATTTTATCTATTGTAAAAGTTCCGTTCGTGGTAATATTAATCTCCATAATGGATTCTAATTCAGATATTTCTTTCAAAAATGAAATAATTCCATTTCTCACGAATGGTTCCCCTCCAGTAATTCTAATTTTAGAAATCCCTAAATCTCCAAAAACACGGATCAATCTAAACATCTCCTCAAAACTCAATAAATCTTTCTTTTTCATATATTTAATCCCATTTTCAGGCATGCAATAAAAACATCTCAAATTACAGCGATCCGTGATGGCGAGCCTGAGATAATTTATTAACCTTCCGTGATTATCAATAAGCATACTTTTATTTATTTAATTTTAAGATAATATAAATTGTTAAGCTAAAATACTAGTTTGATTTTGATGAAAATATAGTACTTTTAAATTTAAAAAAAAATTCAATCAAAAAGGTTCGAAGTCATTTCCCAATTTTTGAAGCACATCCAAATTTAGTTTATTTAGATAATGCTGCCACTACACACAGGGCTCAATCTGTGGTCACCGCACAATCTCAATTTGACCTATATGAAAATGCAAATATTCATAGGGGAATGTATGATTTATCTAATCAAGCCACAAAAAAATTTGAAAATGCTCGAACTCAAACTGCCAGATTTTTAGGTTGCAATAATGCGGACACTATCGCATTTACCCAAGGAACCACGGCATCCATCAATATCGTGGCACAATCTTTTTTAGCACCAAGATTACAAGTTGGGGATAATATAGTTACGACAATTATGGAGCATCATGCTAATTTCATTCCTTGGCAAATGCTCGCGAAAAAATATCAAATTGAATTAAGAATCGCCCCAATGAATAAAGATGGAGATCTTGACTTAATTGAATTAAAGAGCTTAATTGATCATAAAACTCAACTTTTGGCAGTTTCTCATGTCTCCAATACCTTAGGCACTATCCATCCACTCGATGAAATCACTAGACTTGCAAAAAATAAGGAAATTCCTATCTTAATAGATGCGGCACAAAGTGCCTGTCATTTTGAAATCGGTGTTGACTCATTAAATTGTGATTTTTTAACTTTTTCAGGACATAAAATGTTTGGCCCCTTTGGTGTGGGCATCTTGCAAGTTTCAGAAAAGTATCTTGGAGATATGATCCCTTTTAATTTTGGTGGTGGGATCATAAAAGATGTCCAAATTGAAAAAACAAGTTTTCGCAATTTTCCGCATAACCTTGATGCAGGTACACCCAATGTATCTGGTGTCATTGGTTTAGCTGCTGCCTTAAAATTAATTTCGGACATCGGTAAATCCGATATGGAAAGTCATTTAAATAATTTAACCCTTTTTGCCCTCGATCAATTGCCCCAAGTTCCTGGTATTGAAATTATTGGCAATCCTAAAAAGAGGATCGGTATTATTTCATTTAATTTGAAAAATATACATCCCCATGACATTGCCTCTTTTTTAAACAAAGATGGTATCGCACTTCGTGCGGGTATGCACTGCACCCAGCCTCTTCTTCGTTCTATGGGATTACAGGCCACTGCCAGAATCTCATTTTCGATTTATAATAAAGAAGAAGAAATTAATAAACTTATTCTGTCTTTGAAGGAATTAATTAATTTTTGGTCATGACAAAACAAGAACTTCAACAATTATATAAATGTGAAATCTTGCCTGAAAATGAAAAGCCTTACCATTTTCAAAAATCTCTTGAAGCCTCCTTTTCAATTGAAGCTTATAATGCCATTTGCGGAGATAAATATACCCTTTATTTTGATATAAGTGAAGGTCAAATCAGTTCAGTCTATTTTTATGGTATAGGATGTGCTTTATCAAAGGCTTCAATCTCTATCATGTGTAAAAATATGGAGAATTTGAATCCAGAAAATATCATTAACTTAAGTAAAAAATTTATCTCTGGAATGAATCCAGAACATCCAAGCAAACCGATTAACAAAAAAATTCAACTGCTCCAAAAATTAAAAGATTTTAATGGCCGAGGAGACTGTATCAAATTAGGTTGGGAAGCGGTAAAAAATCATTTTGAAAATAATGAAGTATGAAAATAAATATAGTCGCTTTTGGTATCGCAAAAGAAATAATAAATAGTCCTGAATGTAGTTTGGAAGTTAAAACCCCATGTAGTGTTGGTAGTCTAAAAGAAACATTAATGGCGAAATATGAGGAATTCCAAAAGCTGAAAAGTATCAAATTTGCGATCAATGAAGATTATCAAGAAGATCGCTTTTTGCTCAATGAGGGAGATGAAGTAGTAATTATTCCACCTGTCAGCGGAGGTTAAATGAGAGACATTAAAATTTTAGATACTCCTTTAAATACGCAATTATGTCATGACGCAGTGGAGGATCCTGCTGCCGGCGGAATTGTAGTTTTTGTGGGTGTCGTCAGAGATCAAACAAAAAATCGAAAAGTAGTACAACTTGTGTTTGAATCTTACGTGCCAATGGCCCTTAAGGAAATGAATAAAATCGCTGATCTCCTTTACCAAAGATGGGGAATACTACATGTATGTATCCATCATCGGATTGGTGTATTAGACATTGGGGAAATTCCTGTAATCATTGCAGTATCCACCCCTCATAGACAAGCTGCTTTCGAAGCTTGCCAATATGCCATTGACACCTTAAAGGAAACGGTTCCCATTTGGAAAAAAGAAATTTTTAAAGATGGGGCGGTTTGGGTTTCCGCTCGTCCCTAAAATCCCCTTTGGACATTTATTATTGTCTTACCCCCCAATCATATGCCTCCGACAAGAAAATCAGCTTTATCATTCATAATGGAGTTGTATAACAGACTATAAAAACACTAATAATATTAATTTGCTCAGTTATAAGGATAATAATGACTTTTTCATATAATTCATATTTAATAAAAAAACCTATCCTATGGGCCTTGTATATAAAACCAAAAATTATCAGTTCTAAAACTCAAAAATTAAATTAATTTGCTCTTTAAGAACAAACAAAATTTTATCTAAGAAATAATTCAGCCTATCATCATTTCATTGGACTTTAATCTGGTGTTTAAATATGAGATACTATTATGGGTGAATTTGAATGTAAGATTAAGGAGCCAAGAAATATACTTATTTTAAGTCTTATTCTTTCTGTTTCTAAATTGGAAAGAGCCCCTGGGGTACTTTCTCCTGAAGACCAATGTCGAAATCCTGCCAGAAACCCTCTTCATTATTTTCGGGCTATACCAAATAATAGTCCTTAGCAAAAACTTCATAAAACCTTTTTGCAAATACAGTGATGATGTTCGATGCGAATAGGCAATCACCAATCTTTATATTTTTCGATCATTTAACGATTATATCTAAATGCAATGGCCTCCTCGGCCTCAAGTCAATTGGTTTTTCCTTGAATATTTTTTAAATTTATAACCTCTAGGCTTAGGCGAAAAACCTATACTATAATTTTTATCGATTCTCTAATTTTTTAAGACATTGGGGTAAACATACATAACATAATAAAAAAAGTACAACAAATAATTCAAATGTTTCACAGAATAGATATTTTCATTTGAATCCATATGAAAAAAACATCTTAGAATTTTTTAAGGTTTTCACTATAAGCTTCTGACAAATAACTCTGAATTCTATCAGCTTATACTCTCTATAAAGTCTTTATTTTGGATTTATTGCTAACCGAATACATTGAGCCTTTTATAGGAGATCAAAAATAAATGTAGATACCGTCATATCGGTATTTTTTAAAAAATATTGATTCGTATCCTAATAATGATAATTTTAATTATTTACGCCAAAAAGGTTAGGTTAATGTAACCATAGTATCAAGAAAAAAGATGGCCATTGTGTATTAAAAATATACACTTTCGATACATCAATACATTACTCAAGCCATCAATTACCCTTGAAATCTATAGGAAAGCGAAGAAGATCAATGCCCCAAATCGCAGGAAGCAGAAAATAAATAAAAATAGCAACTACAATTATGGATACTACGTTTAACAAAAAACCAGCACGCAACATATCCTTCATCTGTAAATAACCTGAACCAAACGCTACGGCATTAGGTGCAGTAGCAACTGGCAACATAAATGCACAAGATGATGCTATACAAGCAGCTACCATCAGACCATAAGGATGCACATCAAGAACTCCAGATAAGGCTGCCAAAATAGGCATCATGAGCGTACATGTCGCAATATTTTGAGAGATCTCTGTTAAAAAATTAACTACAGCTACAACAATTAGTAATACCACCCAAAACGGAATATCACTTAACCCCCCAAGTTGTTCCCCAATCCATAAAGTCAATTTAGAACTCTCAAAACTTTGGGCCACTGCAAAAGCCCCACCAAACAGTAAAATTACTCCCCAGGGCAATTTAATAGCGGACTGCCAATCCATTATTTGACTCCCTTTTTTATTCTTTGATGGAATCAAGAATAGAGAGACCGCGCCAATCATGGCAATAATGGTATCGTTAACACTCGGATAAAAAGGTGCAATCAAATACCTTCTTGTAATCCAAGCCGTAGCTACAAGTAAAAAAATGGTCATCACCCATTTTTCCTCAAAAGACATTTTACCTAACTTTTTCAATTCATCCTTGATTATTTTAGTTGTCCCTTCGACCTGCTCTGTGCTTAAGGAGAATGCAAAATAAGACAAAACTAACCAACAGGAGACCAAAACAACCAAACTGATCGGCAACCCAATACCAATCCATTGATCAAATGGCATCGTAATACCATAGAATTTTTCAATGGCATCTGCAAAAATTAAATTGGTCGGAGTCCCAACTAAGGTAGCAATTCCACCAATGGAAGATGAATAAGCAATGGCTAAAATCAATGCTTTCCCAAAGCCTTCTATATTTTTTTGGGACAAAGTACTAGCTCGGGCAAACTCCTTAATTTGGCTAATTATTGATAAGGCTATGGGCAGCATCATTACCGTAGTAGCAGTATTTGAAATCCACATAGAGAGAAACGCAGAAGCTAAAATAAAACCTTGGATAATTTGCCTCATATTAGTGCCAGTAATCGAAATAATACTCAATGCAATACGCTTGTGTAATTCCCATTTTTGCATCGCTAAAGCCAAAATAAAACCCCCAACAAAGATATAAATGATGGGATTGGCATACGATGGGGCAATGACTCTTAAAGGAACTGCATTAGTCATCGGATATAAAATCATAGGCAAAAAAGAGGTAACGGGAACTGGAATCGCTTCGGTCATCCACCATATGGCAATCCATATGGTAGCTGACATGACTTTAAAAGCCGGTTCCGACATATCAGAGGGAGGTCCAATCCACAACATTAAAAAAAATACTGCAGGCCCTAAGATTTGAAAAAATTTTTTTTGTCCCATTTAAAGAAGCTTTATTTTATTAAAAACTACCTCAGTACAATTAACCAGGTCTAGGAACTGCGCATATATTTTAAATTATATGAGGGTTTCTCAGAAGACCTACTTTAATATGCGTTCAAATATAAATATTTCAACAAACATCCTCTCTCAAAAACAAAAACTAAAAAATGCTTTGTCCAAGCTAACTTCAATAAAGGGAGTAACTAAGTTAGAACTATTATCAGTCATTTTTAAGAAAGTTAAAACTTCTTAAGAATGAGTCTGAAATACTAGAACATGAACATCAAATTTTAATAAGAACTTACTGTGGTTTACCTGTTAATAGCTTAATAAACACACAGATCACAAAAAATCCAGAATAATTATCAATACAGCTTCTTTCGCTGATCATCAATCAAAGGATTCGTAATATACTCGTCGTAAGTCATCAGCTTATCTATAATTCCCTTGGGTCCGATCTCTATGATTCTATTTGCAATAGTTTGGGCAAATTCATGATCATGAGTAGTAAATAATACACAGCCCTGAAACCCACTCAATGAATTATTTAAAGCAGTAATAGATTCTAAGTCTAGGTGATTAGTAGGTTCATCTAACATCAGAAAGTTGGCACGTGAAAGCATCATCCGTGAAAGCATACATCGAACTTTTTCACCACCTGAGAGTACATTGGCTTTCTTTAAACTTTCCAGGCCTGAAAAAAGCATTTTACCCAAAAACCCCCGTATGTAAACCTCATCTTTCTCCTCATCATCATGTGTATATTGTCGCAACCAATCTATTAAATTAATTTGAGTATCAAAAAAATGTTCATTCTCATTAGGTAGATAAGCTTTAGTTATAGTCTGTCCATATTTAAAACTCCCTGCATCCGCCTGGTGGTTATTATTTAAAATCTCTAATAACATCGTAATGGAGGTACTATCCCCTAACAAAGCAATTTTGTCTCCCTTATTCATTCTGAAAGTAAGATTATTAAACAATAGTTCGCCCTCGGATGATTTGGTCAATCCCTCTACCTCTAGTAATTGATCTCCTACTTCTCTGGCTTGTGTAAAAATAATTGCTGGATATTTTCTTGAAGATGGCTTGATATCTTCAATACTAATTTTATCTAATAATTTTCTTCTGCTTGTAGCTTGCTTTGATTTTGACGCATTGGCACTAAACCTTTGAATGAATTCTTGCAATTCTTTCTTTTTCTCTTCCGCTTTTTTGTTGGCGGAACTTCTTTGAGATAATGCCAACTGACTAGACTGATACCAAAAGGAATAGTTTCCTGTAAATAATTGAATTTTACTAAAATCAATATCTGCAATGTTCGTACAAACAGTATCTAAAAAATGTCTATCGTGAGAGACTACAATAACTGTATTTTTGAAATTTAAAATAAAATCCTCCAACCATGAAATAGTTTGTAAATCCAGGTCGTTGGTTGGTTCATCCAAAATAAGGATATCTGGATTTCCAAAAAGTGCCTGAGCTAACAAAACTCGTACTTTAGATGAACCGCTAAGCTCGGTCATTAAACGAAAATGCAGTTCTTCAGAAATCCCTAAACCACTTAAAAGTGCCGCCGCATCAGATTCTGCATTCCAACCATCCATTTCTGCAAATTGTTCCTCCAATTCAGATGCTTTTATGCCATCTGATTCTGAAAAATCAGGTTTTTCATATATAGCCTTTTTTTCTTGTAATAGGCTCCAAAGCTTATCATGCCCCCTCAAAACAGAATTAAGAACTGACTCTTGGTTAAACTCAAAATGATTCTGCTTTAGCACAGCCATTCTCTTTCCTATATCAATGGTAACAGTCCCTGAATTTGGAATGATCTCTCCTGATAATATTTTTAAAAAAGTTGATTTACCGGCACCATTAGCACCGATGACACCATAGCAATTTCCATTGGTAAATTTAATATTGACCTCATCAAATAGAATTCTTTTTCCAAACTGAAGTGAAATATTGTTGGCTGCGATCATTTGTTTATTCCCTTTATGTGCGCAAAATTAGCCGAATTCTTTTTTGAAAAAAAGAGGTCATCCATTTAATGCCGTAAACGCAGGAATTACTAGAATTTGAGCTCTTCTGTGATTGTGCTTAGTAATTGGACAAACAAAATAATCGTCGATTGTCAATTTTTTAACAATTTCCACATTATTTGTGCTACTTTGTGATTTAATTTAAAATTATATTTATTTCTTATGATTCGTTTATTTACCCTTATCCTCAGTCTATTTACCGCAGTTTCCTTAAACGGACAGCAGATAAAAATCATAAACGAACTTGAATCTCAAAAATCTAATTATGCGAAGATTGCATTTCAAATATGGGAATGGGCCGAATTAGGTTATCAAGAAGAAAAAAGCTCCGCTTTACTAAAAAAAACATTAAGTGACGCAGGATTTACCATTCAAACTGATGTCGCTAAAATTCCAACTGCTTTTATAGCAGAATATGGATCGGGACACCCAATCATAGGCATTCTAGCTGAATATGATGCGCTACCTGGTATTTCTCAAAAAGCAATTCCCATGCGCGATCCATTGATTACTGGGGGAGCGGGTCATGCCTGTGGACATCATCTTTTCGGTACGGCATCGATAGCTGCAGGTATTACAATAAAAAACTGGATAAAAACTAATAAAATAAAAGGTACTGTTAGGGTATATGGAACACCGGCTGAAGAAGGAGGTGCAGGAAAAGTTTATATGGTAAGAGCTGGATTATTCAATGATGTCGATGCCGTATTGCACTGGCACCCAAGTAGTAATAATAATGCAAATCCCGGATCATCGCTTGCAAATAAATCTGCTAAATTCAGATTTTATGGAGAATCTTCGCATGCTGCAGCTTCTCCTGAGCGAGGTCGTTCTGCACTCGATGGTGTTGAATCCATGAATCAAATGGTGAATATGCTCCGAGAGCATGTCCCCCAAGAAACAAGGATACACTACGTGATTACCAGAGGAGGTGAAGCTCCAAATGTCGTTCCAGCCTTTGCCGAGGTTTTTTATTATGTCAGAAACCCAGAAGTTGCCAATGTCAAAACTATTTTTGAACGAGTAGTTAAGGCGGCAAAAGGGGCAGCCATAGGTACTGAAACCACTATGGATTATGAAATTATTCATGGCCTTTATAATCTGCTTCCGAATGAAACGCTATCGGAAGTTATGTATAAAAACCTCGTAACCGTTGGTGGAGTGATATACAATGATGTCGAAATTAATTTTGCCAAAAAAATACTTGACACTTATGATGGTGATTACAGAATTGAATCAGTAGAAGAAATTACCTCTTACACTACAGAGAAAAGGAATGTTGGCGGTTCCACTGATGTAGGCGATGTGAGCTGGAAAGTACCCACAGCAGGAATGAGTGCGGCCACATGGGTACCCGGTACTTCTGCACATACTTGGCAAGCAGTTGCAGCAGGCGGGACAAGTATCGGTATCAAAGGAATGTTAATCGCTGCTAAGACAATCGCCTTGACGGCCAAAGATATTTTCACCGATTCTGATATTATCATCCGCGCGAAAAAAGAATTAGAGGAGCGTATTGGGAAAAATGAACCCTATAAAGCCCTAATTGGGGATCGCGATCCCCCTTTGAATTACAGAAATTAATCAACATAGGCATTTTATACAAACCTTTTTTGAACGTGATTAAAATATTTCCCCCAAACATGAAGAAATAATTTTAAACTCGATTTTTGTAACAATAGATTAAAATATTCTAATTATGGTTTCAGATCTCATTCATAATATTAACATAGGATAAATATAAAATATCAAAAATAAGTATTTCAAATAATGTCAATAATGAAAAATTATCTAAGTGGCTTCTTCTTTTTAATTACATCCCTTACACCTTATGCTCAAGATCGAATTACGGGAAAAGATTTTGCCACGAGGTCAGAGATTATTGCTAAAAATGGAATGGTGGCTACGAGCCATCCTCTCGCTACACAAATAGGACTTGATATCCTCAAAAAAGGAGGTACTGCAATCGATGCTGCGATTGCCGCTAATGCCGCTTTGGGGCTTATGGAACCTACTGGATCAGGAATTGGAGGAGACCTTTTCGCTATTATTTGGGATGGGAAAACTAAAACCATTCACGGCCTTAATGCCAGTGGGCGTTCCCCAAAATCTCTGACTTTAAAATATTTTCAATCACAAAATATAATCAAAATTCCTTCCTTTGGACCATTGCCTGTAAGCGTTCCCGGAGCTGTAGATGGATGGTTTGAACTTCATAAAAAATTTGGATCACTTCCCATGTCGGATATTTTAGCTCCCGCAATTAATTATGCCGAAAATGGATTCCCTGTGACCGAATTAATTGCCTACTATATGGCGATAGCAGCCTCAAGATTTGAATCTTATAACTTTCAAAATTTCAAAGATACTTATATGATCAATGGCAAAATTCCGCGTAAAGGTCAAATTTTCAAAAATCCAGATTTAGCGATGACCTATAGCATCCTCGCTAAAAAGGGTAGAGCAGGTTTTTATGAGGGGAAAATGGCGAAAACTATGGCTGATTATGTTCAGGCAAAAGGGGGGTTTTTATCAAAATCAGATTTGGAAGCACATCGTTCAGAATGGGTCAAACCAGTCTCTGTAAACTATAGGGGTTATGACATATGGGAACTACCTCCAAATGGCCAAGGAATTACTGTACTTCAAATGTTAAATATATTGGAAGGCTATGACTTTGATAAGATCCCTTATGGAAGTGCAAAACACATTCACCTATTTACTGAAGCCAAAAAACTAGCTTTTGAGGACCGTGCAAAATACTATGCAGATATGGATTTTTATGATGTCCCACTGAAACAATTGCTTTCAAAAAATTATGCCGAAAAACGTCGGAGTAAAATTGGGTCTAACGCCGGAACATATAAAGCAGGATCAATTAGCAATGGAGAAACGGTATATCTCACAGTTGCAGATAAGAATGGCACCATGATTTCTTTGATTCAAAGCAATTATCGAGGTATGGGTTCTGGATTAGTTCCTACAAATTTGGGTTTTATGCTTCAAGATCGAGGAGAGCTTTTTTCTCTACAAAAAGGACATGCAAATACTTATGCTCCCGGGAAAAGGCCCTTTCATACTATTATCCCAGGATTTATGACTAAAAATGGTATCCCTCTAATGAGCTTTGGAGTAATGGGTGGCGATTTTCAACCTATGGGACATGTACAAATTGTCATGAATATAGTAGATTTTGGAATGACTTTACAAGAAGCTGGAGATGCTCCAAGGATAGATCATACTGGGACTTCTACACCAACTGGTTTTGATTCGGTAAATTCAGGAGAAATCAGATTGGAATCTGGTTTTAATTATGAGTCCATTCGAATACTCATGAACAAAGGTCACAAAGTAGGGTTTGCCTTAGGTACCTATGGAGGGTATCAGGCTATTCTATGGGATGATAAAAATAAAGTCTACTTTGGTGCTTCAGAATCACGCAAAGATGGTCAGGCCGCTGGTTATTGATCTATTAAAAAAGACAAATACATTGAAAAAAACTATTCCTATTTTGACCCTAAAATGTAACTGATTTGAATTCTAAAGATATAAGAGTAATCATCCCCGCTCTTAATGAACAAAATGCAATTGGCCATGTCATTGAAGAAATTCCAAAAGATTGGATTACGGAAATCATCGTAGTAGACAATGGATCAACGGATCAAACTTTCACAACTGCTCAGGAACTCGGAGTCATAGTCTTAAAAGAACCCAAACGTGGCTATGGATGGGCTTGTTTAAAAGCCATAGATCATTTGTCCAACAGTAATCTAAAACCTTATGTCATTGTCTTTATTGATGCAGACTACAGCGACTACCCTGCAGAACTTGTGAAATTAGTTGATCCCATCATAAATGGAACGGCTGATATGGTCATAGGCAGCCGTAACTTGGGTATTAAGGAACCTGGATCTATGATGCCACAGCAAATATTTGGAAATTGGCTTGCCACCACTTTAATAAGCTATCTTTATGGTACTGATTATACAGACTTAGGACCTTTCAGAGCCATCAAATATGACGCCTTGATGCAACTGAAAATGAACGATAAAACTTATGGTTGGACAGTGGAAATGCAAATTAAAGCCATAAAAAATAAATTGAATATCCAGGAAGTAGCTGTGAATTATCGCAAAAGAATAGGAATATCAAAGGTTTCTGGAACTTTTAAAGGTACAATATTGGCAGGTTATAAAATCATAAGCACTATTATAAAATATCTCTAAATGGAGTGGTTTATATTAATACTTTATTTTTTTTCTATGTCCATAGTTTGCTTATTTAGTTTGGTTCAATTGAACCTGACTTGGCATTACGCGAGAAAAGAGAATCCAGCTCTTTTGAATTATGAACCCTCATACCTACCCTTTATAACCCTTCAGCTCCCTTTATACAATGAGAAATATGTCATAAACAGACTGTTAGATGCCGTTACTTCCCTGGATTACCCTTACACACATCTTGAGATTCAAATTCTCGACGACTCTATTGACGAGACCGTAACTATGATCGATGCGCGCCTTAACTCAATTAAAAATAAGGGTATTAACATTGTTCATTTAAGAAGAAAAGATAGAATAGGCTACAAGGCAGGTGCTTTGCAACATGGATTAATGCTTTCCAAAGGTGAATTCATTGCTATATTTGATGCTGACTTTATACCTCAAAAAAAATTTTTAAAAACAGTTATACCTTATTTTAAAAATGATCAAACAGCAATGGTACAAACACGCTGGAGTCACCTGAATGAAAATTTCAACTTGCTCACCCAAATGCAGGCCTTTGGTCTCAATGCTCATTTTTCCATTGAGCAGTCAGGAAGGAGAAAAGCCAATAGCTTTATAAATTTTAATGGAACGGCAGGCATCTGGAGAAAAAAAAGTATCTTAGACGCTGGTGGGTGGCAACATGACACCCTTACTGAAGATCTTGACCTTAGCTATCGTGCACAGTTAAATGGATGGAAATTCGAATACCTTGAATCCGTAGAAAGTCCAGCTGAACTCCCCATCACTTTACAGGCTGTAAAAACCCAACAATTTAGATGGAATAAGGGAACTGCTGAAACAATAAGGAAAAACATGGGTAAAGTAATTAGATCAGATGTGAAGTTTAATCATAAGCTTAGAGCCATTTCCCATCTTTTAAATAGTACCGTTTTTCTATTTATTTTTACAGCCGCACTGGTCTCGGTACCCCTTATTTTTATAAAAAATGAATATCCTCAACTAAAAACAATTTTTGATTTAGGTCTTATCTTTTTAGTGGGTTTTATCTCCATTAGTATTTTCTACTGGTTCGCCATTCGAGCATTTCAAAAAAAACCTTTATCCTATTTTTGTATCTATTTCCCGTTGTATCTTACTTTTTCACTTAGCCTTTCACTTCACAACTCACTAGCCCTCTTGGAGGGGTTTCTTAATATAAAAACAGACTTTGTCAGAACTCCAAAATTTGGTATTCAGAAAAATACAGATAATTGGAAAAGCAATAGCTATGTTAAACCAAAAATCAGCTTTCTCAATTTTATAGAAGGCCTATGCATGCTTTATTTCGCTTGGGGTTTAGACCTAAGCTTTACCTTTGAAGATTATGGGTTTTTACCTTTCCATGCAATGCTCACTCTCGGTTTTGGCTATCTGTTTTTTAATGCAATCATAAATAGTTTAAAAAATGTCGCTTAAGAAGGTTTTTAAACTTCTGCCCCTGATGTACTTAATATTTGTTCTTTCTATTTTCATTCTAGCAACCGCATTGAATAGATCAGATGCGATTGGATTATTCATTCTCTTCAATATATCTTTTTTTGCTTATACATGGATTTGTAAATTTGAATATTCATTCAAATCGATATTGGTCTTAGGCATAATTGTACGATGCTTACTTTTTTATGACTTACCCAATTTATCAGATGACTTCTATCGATTTTTTTGGGATGGGGCTTTGATTCACGAGGGTATCAATCCTTATTCTTTATTACCAACGCAGGTAACTGAACTGGATCTCCCAAAATTTTCTCATAAGGCGTTGGCACAGTTAAATTCCAGTAGTTACGCCACGGTTTATCCACCTTTCAATCAGTTCTTTTTTTGGCTATCTACTTTTACAGTTCAGCCTCTTTTGTCCGTAGGAATATTGAGAATTTTCCTGTTTTTAACAGATATCTCCTCAACCTTCTTGATATATAAATTAAGACCCAGAACAACCCTATCAAGCTGGTTCTTCTTAAATCCTTTGCTCATTATTGAAGGGGTAGGCAACATACATTTCGAATCTATGATGATTTTCTTTCTACTGCTTGCCCTATATTTTGTTTCAAAAAATAAATTTGTAAAGGCTGGATTCGCTTGGGGTTTGACTTTCGCCACAAAATTTATCCCACTCCTCTTTTTACCTGCCCTGGTGTTTTATTATAAACGGAAGTTTAGCTGGGTATTAATCAGCATTGCGCTTTTGGTATTCAGTATTACCCTTATACCCATGTTAACCAATCAGTTCTCGGAAAAAACATTCACTAGTTTAAAACTCTACTTCCAGCATTTTGAATTTAATGCCAGTATTTACTTCATTTTGAGAGCCTTCGGTTTTTGGTTTAAAGGATATAATATTATTGAAACTTTAGGACCCTGTATGGCATTCGTGACTTTATTTTTAATCTCCTTCGGAGCTATTTTCCTTTATTACTCTAAAAAATCGCTGGAAACTGCTTTACTTTATTCACTGACAATTTACCTACTCATGAGTACGACCATTCATCCATGGTACATATTAACTTTGGTCCCATTAGGATTGCTGAGTGGTCACTGGTATCCTGTTATTTGGAGTTTTACCGTGTTTTGGAGCTATTTTGGATATGATAGTGCAGGATACGATTTACCAATCTGGTGGATATTAAGTGAATATATCATTTTATTTGGTGCTATAGGAGTTGAATTAAAGAAAAAATATGCGGCCCTTATATAGTGTTTTGTTTTTTATGAGTTTGTTACTTGGATGTCAAACTAAAAGATTTAATGATTTAATTTCCATTTTTTACAAGAATACAGTCCCACTTGTGAAAACTGAGGAAGTGATTCAGAAAATGCAATATCAACAACCAATCTTGTTAGATACCCGCACCCGCAGTGAATTTTCAGTTAGTCATCTCCCTGGAGCGCAGTTTATTGAATATGATGACTTCAAACCTGCAGATGTAGCGCATATTCCAAAGAATAAAGAAATCATTGTATATTGTTCAGTGGGTTATCGCAGTGAGCGTGTAGGCGAGAAACTGCTGGAAATGGGATATACAAAGGTCTACAACTTATATGGAGGAATCTTTGATTGGAAAAATCAATCACAAATTGTAGTAAATAAGTTAAATTTACCCACTGATAGCGTTCATACCTTCAACAAAGTATGGTCTATATGGTTGCACAAAGGAATTAGGGTTTATGAGTAAAGAAGTATTATCCATTTTTGTTAAGAATTTAATTCCAGGAACTGTTAAAAAAAGATTGGCCAAAGATTTGGGAATAGACTTAGCCATTGAAATCTACAAAGAATTGGTGGGAATTACAGCTGAAACCACAGATATTCTTGAAATTAACAAATGTGTTTATTATTCTGATTACATCGAGTCAAATGATCAATTTGATGATGCAAAATATCAAAAGCATATCCAAGAAGGTAAAGATTTAGGACAACGAATGCAAAATTGTTTTTACGATGCATTTGAATTAGACTTTGATAAAATGATCCTCATCGGGAGTGATACACCCGACATTACTGATCAAATTATCTCCCAAGGTTTTGCAGAACTAGATAAACATGATATTATCATTGGTCCAGCCCAGGATGGAGGCTTTTATTTGATTGGAATGAAAAAACCTCATGAAAATTTACTCAATAAACGAACCTATGGTCATGAAAAGGTTTTAAATGAACTTTTGGATGAAATTGAGAATAGGAATCTTTCTGTTTTTAAATTACCAACCCTTATAGATATTGACGTCAAGGATGATTTAAAAAAAGCAGGGATTGAAATAGTTTTTGAGGATGAAGATGATTTCGAGGAAAACATTGGCAACAAACATAAGCCTACATGAACCTCTAGTTATTTTTTTGGCATCGATATTCCGTACAGAAAGGCATGAAGTTGTTCATTTTAACTGATTTACATTGGATTATTTATCTATCAAGGCATTGCATATCATATTTGTAATTACCTGGTTTGCCGGACTGTTTTATATCCCTCGAATATTTATTTACCAGACCGAAGCATTATCAAAACCCGAACCTGAGAAGTCTATTCTACAAGCCCAATTAGCTCTTATGGCTAAACGTTTATGGTATATCATCACTTGGCCTTCTGCTCTAATTACTGCACTTGTGGCAAGTATATTACTTTATCTACAACCACAATGGATTTTTCTGCCATTTATGCAGATAAAATTAATTCTGGTGGGTTTGCTTTACGGCTACCATTTTAGTCTTCACTATATTTTTAAACTTTTGCAATTAGGAGTGGTTAAATACAGCTCAATGCAATTACGCATTTGGAATGAAGTATCCACTCTTATTTTAATCTCAGTTGTCTTCCTCATTGTAAAGAAAGATCAATTAAGCTGGATAAGCGGCGTTTTGGGAATTTTTGCTCTAATAATATTGTTTTTAAGTGGTATTAAGCTCTATAAATATATTCGTACAAAATAATGAAAAAGTATATCACAATAGGCTGTTTATTTTTGTTAATTGGAGCCTGCCAAGAAACCAAATCCAATTTTGAATTACCCATTTTAGGACGTACTAAAATCATCAGCAAAGAGGTGAATGGCATAATTACTAAGGATACGATTTCTCATCGTATTGCTGACTTTAGTTTCGTTAACCAGGACAGTACAACAGTAACCAATTCCTCTTTTAAAGATAAAATCTATGTTGCTGATTTTTTCTTCATCAATTGTCCTTCAATTTGTCCAGAAATGAGCAAACAAATGTATCGAATTTATGAAAAATTCTTAGAAAACGATCATGTTCGTTTACTTTCCCATACTATCGATCCAGAATATGATACAGTAGCCGCACTAGCTAATTATGCACGCTTACTTGGAGTTAATAGCGAAAAATGGCAATTCGTTACAGGTGATAAGCAACAAATTTACGATATTGGTGAGACCAGTTACATGGTTGTCGCCAATGAAGATGATAAGGCTCCTGGCGGTTTCATTCACAGTGGCGCTTTTTTACTGATCGATAAGGAGCGTCAGGTACGTGGAGTTTATGATGGAACCGTCACTAGTCAAGTGGACTTACTTATGAGAGACATTAATAAGCTACTAACCAGCTATGAACCATAATTATTTGTTCTTCTTTTTCCTTTATTTTTTAATAGTAAGTTGTAACTCTTATCAAAAACCCGCAGAGAGCTATTTGCCTGAAAATCTCTATGAAGTTTCCCAGACAAAATTTATACAGTATCTCATACAGGGCAAAATTCTATATATTTCTAAATGTTCTCATTGCCATCAACATTCGGGAGAGGGATTTAGGAAATTATATCCAGGACTTATTAAGTCTACCACCTTGATGAATGATATAGGACCTGCAGCTTGTATTATAAAATACGGCACAAAAGGGATGGAAAGAGTCCCAAATCTTAGTATTTCAATGCCCGCACAGGCCGAACTAAGCAATTTAGAAATAGCTGAAATTCTTACCTACATTGGCAATAGCTGGGGCAACCAAATGGGATTTATTTCCGTCAATAATGTGGAAAAAAATTTAGTTAATTGCACTTCGCACTAATTTCTCACCCTGTAAAATACCTGCATTCATTAACTCCTTGACTTGATATAATTCCATTTTTTGAACCAATAAATATTCTTTTTTTTCTAGATCACTTCCTTGAAAATTACTATTAAAATCCCGCATCCAAATCATCATGGCCTCATTGGCACTTGATAAAATCTCGGCTTGTCTAATTAATTCTGAAGAGTCAGGATATGTCAGTGCAGTCGATCTGAATTGCTTTTCTAAATCGCGAATCTTTCCCATTTTAGGCATGATTTCATCATGGACATCCATAATTTCTTTAAACAAAAAATCTATTTCATTCCCTGATTTTACTGAACAACCACATATAAATGTCCACAATAACAAATAACTCCACTTCAATTTTATCATTTTTTAAAATATTTAACTATTCACAAAAATAAACTTCAATTAATAGAAACAATTTTTATTTAAAAAATTCCATCTGATTTTCACTAACAATGTTGTTTTAAACTATTATGCTATTTGGTGCCAGCTGTATTGAGTATTTAATTGCGAATAGATCATTCCAAAAGAATGAAAATTTTATTTAAATACGATACTTATTTGCTTTTTTTAACCATTTAAATTGAAAAATATTGAGTTTAATGTTCATTTCGTAGTGATCTGGTTTATATTTCGGGGAAATTTAGTTTTAATAAGTTAAACCTTAGACCAAAAAAACAAACGCTGTCCGATTTTAATCTTGTTTAAATGAACGTATTTGATATCATCGCCTTGTTTATTTTTCTAGCTGGCCTTTTTATATTTCTTAATATTTATGTCCTGAAATTGCCTTCAACCATTGGCGAAATGATCTTGGCGTTATTTCTTTCTCTATGCGTAATCACTGTAGGATATCTGATTCCATCAATGAAAATAGATGCCGTTCATGTCGAAGAATACCATTACGCTAATATTATTTACCAAGTTGTCTTGAGTTTTCTGCTTTTCTCAAGCGCCTTAAATATGGACTTTAAAAGGCTTGCCAAACATAAAACAGCAGTTTTGACTTTGGCGACTGTGGGCGTTATTATTTCAACAGGGATAATTGGAACGTCTGTCTATTTCATGTTGGGCTGGATCGGCATAAAATTAAATTTTTTATATTGCCTAGTATTTGGTGCATTAATCTCCCCGACTGATCCCATTGCTGTAACTGAATACCTTCGACGTTTTAAGTTTTCAAAAAACGTTGAAATGAAAATCGAAGGCGAATCACTTTTTAATGATGGAATAGCTGTTGTTTTAGCCCTGACTTTACTTGATTTAGCTGGAGGACAAGCAGATCATCAGCTTGGTTTTTTTGAAGTCATTTACATATTTCTAGCAGATGTCGGAGGAGGTATATTTATAGGCTTATTGATGGGATACCTTGGATATCGCTTATTAAAATATATTGACAATGATGAATTCCATGTAGAAATACTAATCACGATCACTATTGTCCTTTTTGGGACTACAATAGCAGATTTCATGCATGTTTCCTCAACGCAGGCGGCGGTGATCATGGGTTTGGTCATTGGTAATGAAGGTCGTTCAAGCGAAGTAAGTGGAATAGCAGGCGATTATGTTTTTAAATTTTGGAATCTCATTCAAGATTCTTTTGCTACCATGCTTTTTGTACTTATTGGACTCGAAATGTTGGTGATCCCTTTGCGTTTTGATTATTTTGCAGCAGGTTTTTTTGCAGTCAATCTTGTCTTACTTGGCAGGTGGATGGGTGTATTTATACCTATCAAAATCATGTCTTTTAATAAAAAGTTTGAGCCACATACCATTTCGATCATGTCATGGGGAACTTTGAGAGGAGGAATTCCGATTGCGTTATCTTTAACACTTCCTGAATTTAACGGTAAGGATGTAATTATAACAATGACTTACGTCGTGACTGTCTGGACCATTATCTACCAAGGATTAACATTGCCGGTACTAATAAAAAGTTTTATACTTGATAACAAAAACTAATTTTGACTTTAGATTTCTAGACCGTAATAAATTAATATCATATTCATTTTCTTGATATGAAAAGGGTAAACACCAAATTATTCTCTTTAAAGCATCTTAGTATTCCTTTTTTTTTTCTGTGCTTGATTATTGGGTGCTTACCAGAGGAAAAAAAAATTGTTAAAAGAAAAAGTTCGCCCAGAATAAGGAAAGAAATTAATCTCATTACTCCTAAATTAGGAAGTATTTTCCCTCTAGATTCAATTATTTTATTCACTTTAGAACATAAAAAAAATTACCTTATCGACTCTCTTAGACTAGAAGGTGACGGAAATTATAAAACCTTCAAAGGGAATCGTTTTGAATGGCAGCCAGAACGTTTTCGTACCGGCAAAACTCAAATTTCAATTACGGCTTATTTTAAAGGTAAAAAAGAAAAAATCTATCCTAGTATAAAATTCGTATCTAATCTCAATCCGACAAGATATACTTATGAGTTGGTCAATACTTATCCGCATAATGATAAATCATATACCCAAGGACTTTTTTTTCAAAATAATTACCTATATGAAAGCACAGGTCACAGAGGATCCTCAACCATCGGAAAATATGATTTAGCCTCAGGAGAGATCATTCAAGTTGCTAATATAGAAAACAAATATTTTGGTGAGGGCGCCACTTCTTGGAAAGGAAAAATTTTCCAAATCACGTGGGAATCACAAATCGCATTTGCTTATGATACAAATCTTAATCGTATCAGAACTTTTAATTACTCAGGAGAAGGATGGGGTCTAGCTACGTGGGGAGATACTTTGGTAATGAGTGATGGCTCAGAAAACATTTATTTTCTCAACCCAAAGGACTTTTCCCAAATAGATAGACTTCAGGTCTACAATCAAACGAAAAAAATCAGTTTTTTAAATGAACTAGAGGTGATAGATAACGACCTTTATGCCAATGTATATACAACGAAATCTGATGAAATCATAATTATAGATTTGTTAACAGGGCGTGTCAAAGGAATAATTGATTTGATGGGATTAATTGATCGGTCAAAATACCGAGGTATCGACCATGTGCTCAATGGTATAGCCTTCAATCAAAACAAGCTCTTCGTGACAGCTAAATGGCACCCTCAACTCTATCAAATAAATCTGAAAAAAGTCCAGTAACAACGATCATTTATTTGTAATATGAGTGAAATCTTTAAAAAAGTTATCTATTGTTATTCCTATAATTTATTAATATTTATTTTTAAAAAAAACTGACCCTTTCTACATTTTATTAATTCGAAATTACTAAAATCAATGGCTATGAAATTGATGATTTATCAATCACTTTTATCTCGTTTAATGCATTCCCATATTAAAACTTATGCGGTTTAACTTGTCAATTAAACAGAGTACTATTTTTTTGGAATCAAAAGATACAAACGACAAATTTCTATTGCTTAATACCGATTATGCATAGCATTATGATTATTTACATCAATTTAAGATTGAAACGACGTAGAAAAGCAATTATACCATTCAAAGACCCTACTCTCGAACTTATTAAACAATAACACACAACATATTTTAAAACTCAAAATTTAAATTTTTTAAATTTAATTCGTTTTGGTTCCAGGTCTCCTAGTCTTTTCTTTCTGTTTTCCTCGTAGTCTGAAAAATTTCCTTCAAACCAAGATACCTTTGAATTTCCTTCAAAAGCCAAAATATGAGTGGATATTCTATCAAGGAACCATCGATCGTGAGAAATTACAACAGCACATCCTCCAAAGTTTTCAAGCCCCTCCTCAAGGGCTCTTAAGGTATTGATATCCAAATCATTTGTAGGCTCATCCAATAAAATTAAATTGGCTCCTTGCTTGAGAGTCATGGCTAAATGGACTCTATTACGCTCTCCTCCCGATAAATCACCTACTTTTTTCTGTTGATCGGTTCCACTGAAATTAAATCTACTGGTGTAAGCCCTCGCATTCATTTCATTTCCACCGAGATCAATGAATTCATTACCGCCCGAAATTACATCAAAAACGGTTTCTTCAGGCTTCAATTGATCGTGTTCCTGATCAACATAGGATATGACTACTGTAGACCCCACTTGAAAAGCTCCCGTATCTGGTATTTCTTTTCCGGTAATTAATTTCAAAAGTGTTGATTTTCCCGCTCCATTGGGACCTATTACACCTACAATCCCACCTTGAGGTAGATTGAAATGAAGATTATCAAAAAGGAGTTTGTCACCATATGATTTGGATACACCTTCTACATCAATAACATTACTTCCTAACCTCGGACCCGGAGGGATAAAAAGTTCTAAAGTGGCTTCTTTTTGTTTTGCTTCTTTCCCAAGCAATTTCTCGTATGCTCCTAATCTGGCTTTAGATTTCGCCTGCCTTGCTTTGGGTGCCATCTTGACCCATTCTAATTCACGTTTTAAAGTTTTCTGTCTTTTAGATTCTGATTTATCTTCCTGAGCTAGTCTTTTTTGTTTTTGATCCAACCAACTGGAATAATTCCCTTTCCAAGGAATCCCCTGTCCTCTATCAAGCTCTAGTATCCAGCCAGCCACATTATCCAAAAAATATCTATCATGAGTTACGGAAATAACGGTACCCTCGTAATGATGTAAGTATTGCTCCAACCAAAGTACCGATTCTGCGTCTAAATGATTTGTTGGCTCATCTAATAGCAAAACATCAGGTTTTTGTAATAACAACCTACACAAAGCAACTCTCCTCTTTTCCCCTCCTGATAAGTTCTTGATCAAGGCATCCTCTGGAGGCGTTCTTAAGGCGTCCATAGCCTGTTCAAGCTTATTATCTAAATCCCATGCTCCTACTTGGTCAAGTTGCTCTTGTACCTTCCCTTGTTGCTCAATCAATTGCTCCATTTTATCGGGATTATCTAAGATCTCAGATTCTCCGAACTTTAAATTAATTTTATCATATTTCTCTAACAAATCAGTGATCTCTTTTACCCCCTCCTTCACTACATCAATCACCCTCAATTCAGAATCCATTGTAGGCTCCTGTTCTAGCATTCCTACCGAATAGCCCGGAGAAAATACGACTTCTCCTTGAAATTGATCATCGAGACCAGCTATTATTTTTAGTAAGGAGGATTTACCAGATCCATTGAGTCCCAAAACACCAATTTTTGCTCCATAAAAAAAAGATAGATAAATATTTTTTAAAACTTTTTTCTGAGGTGGGTAGACTTTACTCAGACCGGCCATTGAGAATATAATTTTATCTTCAGACATACTTTTTGAATAATTTAAAAATTGTAATTTTAGTAAAAAAGATTTAAAGAAGAATCCATGAGCTAATTAATTGATGGCTTACTAAGTGAAAATGATCACAGCCTCTTTTTTATTCGTTCTGGCAATTAGACACTTTAACCCTATCAAAACGTGAAAATTTAATAAAAAGCGAAATTCATTTGATATTTACTTTACAAAAGCAGAAGTTGTAAATAAATATGTGAAAAATCATGATATCTATATTGTTCCTTTATTTTCAGTTATGCCATCAAGAAGTCTTTTACTTTACAAAATCATTTTATTGAGAAAGAATCTATCCATTAATCAGTATTCAAAAGGATATAATTTCTATCTATAATGTTTATTAATTACTCTTTATGACATAGCAATAGACCAGAATTTCCAAAGAAAAAGAGGCTCACATTAGTTGTGAAAACATATCCCATTTTGCTAAGAATCTATTACCCCTTTATGAAATTATTGCTTAGAAGATTTATAAATTAAGAGATTATTTATCGTAATTTTTGAGCTGAACATCGTGTAATAAAAAAGATAGTATAAAAGATGTTGACTTTTCAATATAAAAACCAAATTTAAAATTTTCTAAAATCAATCAAATACTTTGGACTATGAGGTAGCTTGTACAAAAATTAAATTAGCTTCCTCAATAAAAATGAATATTAATTATATCAGTACTCATCTTGAAACGGCCTCTGAGATTTTCAAATCCTAGATCTTTCAATAACTTATCTATCTTAGTGGCTACAATTAACAAAACTAAAAATACAGAAATAAATAAATTAACTCACTAAATGTAGGAGGCTACTTTTATTTTTATTCGTCAGATGTTACTGCTACGCTTCTGCCCGTTCAAAAAAATGATCAATAAGGATCTCACTTAAAATTCATTTGAACCCCGTACAAATGAAGAATTTAAAAATATGCTAAATTTATTTTCAGTTTAAAAAATTTTTTTATCAACAAAAAGTTGCTGTTTTTTTGGAAAAAAATAAAAAAAATTCAAAGAGCAAATAAATTAGAACACTTAAATAAAGGCCTAAAAAACCAAAAATAAAAGTTTACAAATTCCCTGGAAAAAAACTGAATCATAAGTAAAGCTATATATGATAGCTGAAGAAGTAATTTAGATACGAAAATAAGGGATATAAAACAGGACATAGTTTTGAAGCTGAATTATAATTAATCCAAAGCCTGAATTTAAATAGTAGGGCAAGAAGTGGATTATTTGCAGAGGCAGAAATTGACCACTTCTAAATAAAGCGTCTACACTCAAGCGAAACTAAAATTTTTACTTATGAAAGTTCATCAATAACTCGATCTATCTAAAGAAACCAATTTTAACTATTCCCTCTTTGAAAACTAATTTTAATTTATTGAAAATCTTAACGGG
>CAJWQD010000013.1 GCA_913045135.1 uncultured Flammeovirgaceae bacterium
CATACGTACTTAATTCGGCTAGAACTCCGTTTAAGGTATCATTTTTTAAATCCTCGGTATTGCATCCACCCATTAAAAGAAAAAAAAAGGGAATTAAACCAAATATTGTTTTGATTATGTTGATTGTGTTCATTTTATAAAAAATGGTCTTTAGAGGTTAGTCTTCCTTGCAAATATCTGACTGTTGTTAGAGACTCGTATATAATAATGCATTTACAATTTACTTAATAAATAATGGCATCTATTAATTTTTAAGCGAAAATAACAAAGAATATTTTAATCAACATAGCACTAAATGAGTGGAAATTAAATATATTGTTATTACTTAATCAAGTCTATTTTGAAAGTTAGAAAAATCTGGCCCGTAATAAAGTGGGTTTTATTCCTCCCTATTATGTTTGTCTTTTACGTGGTGGTGAATCTTTTTCATGCTACCTTAACCGACTTTGAACCTCCTGAAAAAACAATTTTAGATATTAAAAAAAATGGTAGAAATGAACTTATCACTTCACCCACACTTAGTTTTTTAAATTGGAATATAGGCTTTGCCGGGATGGGCGAAAAATCGAATTTCTTTTATGATAGTAACCAAAGCTTTTTCTTTTCTAATGGGAAAATGGTTCGATCTCCAAAAGCTTTCGTAGATGAAAACTTAGAGGGTATCATTGACTTTATTCAGTCGAATCCAACGGATTTTGTTTTGCTACAAGAGGTAGATCGATCTTCCAAGCGAAGCTATTATCAAAATCAACATGATTTGATATCAGCCCGTCTAAATGGGTACTCACAACATTTTGCATTCAACTACCAAGTAGCTCGGGTAATTATACCGTTATTTAATCCATGGAATGTATTAGGTAAGGTAGCCAGTGGATTGAGTAGTTACTCCACCTTCAATCCCATCAGCAGTGATCGTTATCAATATCCAGGAAAATACAATTGGCCAGATTATCTTTTTCATCTTGATCGTTGTATGTCCGTTCAACGATACCCTACATCGCAGATTTCAGGCAAAGAACTGGTGGTTATTAACACTCATAATTCGGCATATGACAAAGGGTATCTAAAGCCTAAAGAAATGGCTTATTTGAAAACATTTTTGTTAGCAGAATATGAAAAAGGAAATTACGTAGTGGTCGGAGGTGATTGGAACCAAAATCCACCCGGAGTTAGTAATGATCAGGTAAGTATTGCTGCGAGCGTATTACCTAATATCCCTTATCAATCCTCCCAAATTGACGACAATTTTATGCCAAAGAATTGGAAATGGGTTTTTGATCCTCTGGTTCCCACGAGCCGAAGTCTGGTGGATGTACTGGATTATGGCAAGACACCAGTTGCTTTAATTGACTATTACTTGATATCTCCAAATATTGAGATCATAGAAGTAAAGGGTTTCAACCTAAAATTTCAGCACTCAGATCACAACCCTGTGATGATGAGGGTACGATTAAAAGAACTACAGTAAGTTTAAGTCAAAATCAAAATAAAAGAACCTAGCAATGCATAAGTTCTTTTATTTCCGATGAATTATTTGGACTTACTAAATCGGCGGCTAACTTCTTCCCAATTGATTACATCAAAAAAAGCGTTGATGTAATCTGGCCTTCTGTTTTGGTAATTAAGATAGTAAGCATGCTCCCAGACATCTAGACCTAAAATAGGTAGTCCCTCACATCCCAGACCTGGCATCAATGGATTGTCCTGATTGGCCGTTGAGCAAACTTCTAACTTGCCTCCGTTTCCGACACAAAGCCATGCCCACCCTGAACCGAATTGAGTTGCTCCAGCGTTGCTGAAATCTTCTTTAAATTTCTCAAATGAGCCAAAAGCGTCATCAATGGCTGCCGCGAGGACCCCCTTAGGTGCCCCCCCGCCGGTTGGGCTCATAACCGACCAAAATAAAGAATGATTCCAGTGTCCTCCTCCATTATTGCGAACAGCTGGGACGTCGGTGTACCCTTTAATCAATTCTTCAAGAGATTTTCCTTCCATATCACTGCCGCTAACCGCTGCATTTAGCTTAGCTATGTATGCGGCATGGTGTTTACCATGATGAATTTCCATAGTGGCCGTATCAATGTATGGATTTAATGCGTCTTTTGCGTAGGGTAAATTTGGTAGTTCAAATGCCATAGTTATAATTATTTAATAAAAGAATAGAAAAGATAAACAAATTTAACAAAATATAAGATGCTAAGGTTCAATATTATCTTTCTTTATTTTTATCCCGTATTTTTTTAAAAAAGTCTTTGATCTTAGCTTCACAATCGGCCTCTAGCATTCCGAAACTTACGTTTGTTTTGGGGTGAAGTGGAATAGGTTTCAGTAGGCTAAACCCACGTTTCGAATCTCGAGCTCCTATCACAAGGGATCCCATTTGACTCCAAAAAAGAGCCCCTGCACACATAGCGCACGGTTCCAACGTTAAGTACATAGTACATTGATGAAGATATTTCGAGCTCAAATAGTTTTGGGCTGCCGTAATGGCTAACATCTCAGCATGCGCGGTCACGTCTTGCAGCTGTTCAACTTGATTATGTGCCCGTGCAATAATTTTATCCTCACAGACGATGACTGCCCCTACAGGTATTTCTAGCTGCTGATTTGCTATATCAGCTTGAAGCAAAGCCTGCTGCATAAAATGGGCATCACTGTTTACAGTCAACATTATTTTAATCTGATGCTTGACATCATTTCACTGGCAACTGACTGCCATTTTTGCTGATCGTTAGCTGAACAATTGAAATTAAATAACAAGACTTTACTCTTGTAAAGAGCATATTGAATGTAATTATATTTCTTTATTGAACTGACTCGACCCAATAAACTTTCTTCAGTTATCTCTCCCAAAAACTCGAAAACAATAAATTGGCGATCATTCACTTTGATGATTTTACTTTGAATAAAATCAGTATGGGAATAAAGATTGGCAATAGACGCTTTATAAAAATCCAATAATATATCAATATCGTTGGAACCCCATTGGGTGGCGGTTTGGTTGATCCCTAGGTCAGCACTCCCGTCAAGAGTCGTAAACATAGCTATCGGAATTCTTGAAGAAGCATAACGATCAAGTAATTGTTGGGGAGGCATAATTTGAAAGTAATCAGATATTTTCATCGATATGTTAGGAGTGATTTTTTGCCTAGTGTAAGATTCTTGTGCCCACACAGTCGCGTTTAGGCTACAAAAAATGAAAATATTAAGCGCAACTCTCATGAATTCCATCCGTTATTTAGCTGCAAAAGTAAAAATTCTAATCTTAGAAAAGGTATTAAAAAGAATAAGTACACAAAATAATCTCATTTTTTCTACAGAGGCATGGCACTAATTCGGTTTGAACCTTGTTATTGTAGTTATAATGATAAAAGCATGAAAAATATTCTTGTTATTGGAGGATCTTCGGGCATTGGAGCTTCTTTAATCGAAAAACTTACGAATGACTCAAATTATCAAATCACAGCATCCTTTAATAAAGGAAATATCCCTACCGCTGATAATATCAAACCCTTCAAATTTGATGTTTTGTCTGATACTTTGGATCTCTCAATACTTCCTGAGGCCATCGATGGTGTAGTTTATTGCCCTGGAAGTATCAATTTATTGCCTTTCCATAGAATCAAACCTGATGCTTTTCGAGCTGATTTTGAACTTCAAGTGATGGGTGCCATCAAGATTATTCAGACGATCCTACCCCATCTTAAAAAATCATTAAGCGCTTCCATTGTATTTTTCTCAACTGTCGCCGTTCAGTCAGGTTTTAATTTTCATTCACAAGTAGCGGCCTCAAAGGGGGCTATTGAAGGTCTCACTCGATCTTTAGCAGCTGAATTGGCCCCTAAAATTCGGGTCAACGCTATCGCACCTTCGCTCACTAATACACCATTGGCCTCAAAATTATTGGGTACCGATGAGAAAAAACAAGCCAATGCAGAAAGACATCCCTTGAAAAAAATTGGAACCAGTGAAAACATGGCTGACGTCCTTGAGTTTTTGCTATCTGAGAAATCACAGTGGATGTCAGGCCAAATAATGGCGATTGATGGAGGTATTTCGACGCTTCGCGTTTGATTAATTAGCATTTTTTAACCGCCTGGGAATAATCCTCATTTAAGAATTTTTTTAATCTC
The DNA here is from genome assembly GCA_913045135.1 of uncultured Flammeovirgaceae bacterium. GTDB lineage: Bacteria > Bacteroidota > Bacteroidia > Cytophagales > Cyclobacteriaceae > UBA4465. The sequence goes on from CAJWQD010000013.1 coordinate 4,134, forward strand.
TCGGCCTTTCTCTAGATATGCTTTAATCCCTGTAGCATCTGATGCTGTGAGTAGAGCTTTAAAACTATTTATTTTCTCGAGGAATACATCTAAACTCTCTAAAATAGCAGTTCGATTATTAATAAAAATGGGAGTCCACATTTCTGGAGAGCTTTTGGCTAATCTTACCATTGATGCTAGGCCGGAACCAGCCAAATCCAAAATTTTCATTGCGGACTCTTCTTTTTGTTGGACCGTGTGGGATAGCCCGAAAGCAATAATATGACTCAAATGAGAAACATAGGCTACGTGAACATCATGTTCGGCAGCACCTAAATAAATGGTTTCCATACCCAGTACGCTACATTGGTCATTAAAAGCACTTAGAAAATCTGGCTTTGTTTTTTCAGGTTCACATACAATCATGACTTTGTCTTGAAAGAGAGTTGAGAAGGCCGCACTAATTCCACTGTATTCAGTACCTGCAATCGGGTGTGCCGCAATAAATTGATCTCGTTTTTTATGCCCAGAGACCCCTTTACAGATTTGTTCCTTGGTAGATCCAAAATCAATAATTAATTGATAAGGTGCTAGCATATCTAACATGCCTGAAAGTGAAGATGCAATGCTATTTACAGGAATGGCCAATAAAATCCAATCACCAACTTCAAGAGCCTCTTCCAATGTACTACAACTTACGTCAATAATATTGCGTTTTTTGGCCTCTAAATTATGTGCTTCATTCTGATCCCAACCATACAAGGTCAAGTTTTTGAATCGTTGCTTCAACGATAAAGCATAAGAGCCCCCTATTAATCCTAAACCAATGATACAAATCTTCATAATCTCAAAATAGCTTGCTCAAAAATTTCAGCGGGAGCACACAAAGATACCCTCAAATAACGTCTCCCCTTAGCTCCAAAAATATGGCCTGGAGTAATGAAAATGTGTTTATTGAAAAGCAAGTCATCAATAAGAACATCGACATCCACCATGGGTGCTTGCGCCCATACAAAAAGACCACTTTGTCTTTTTTGGTAAGTGCAATTAAGTTTATCTAAAAGACGAAAAACGCTGTTTCTACGGATCTTATAGGTATGATTTAATTGCTCAAACCATCTCTCATCCTGCTGCAGAGCGATGGTTGCTGCTAGCTGAATGGGTTGATACATACCAGAATCGAGATTGCTTTTGATCTTTAGTATATTCTTAATATTTTGCACCGCTCCTGACAACCAGCCTACACGCCATCCAGACATATTGAAGGATTTAGACAAAGAATTCAATTCCAAAGCACAATTTCTGGATCCCTCCACTGAAAAAATACTCCGAGGTTGATCATTCAAAATGAAACTGTAGGGATTGTCATGAATCAATAATAAATCGTGCTCCTTTGCAATTTTCACAAATTTTTCTAAAATTTTTTTAGACCCCCTAGCCCCTGTTGGCATATGTGGATAATTCAGATAAAGTAATTTTATTTTACTATAATCTAGATTATCGAAGAATTTCCAATTAGGACACCAATCATCCGATTCGATCAAAGGATAGTAAATCGGCTCTGCTTCTACCATTTTGGTAACTGAGGTATACGTAGGATAACCCAACTCAGGAATTAAAACTTGATCTCCTTTATTGAGATAAGCTAATGATATATGAGCAATTCCTTCTTTTGAACCCATTAGAGGTAAAATTTCGTCCTCAGGATTCAAGGTGATGTTAAACTGACTTTTTGAAAATTCGGCAATCGCTTCACGAAAGATCAAAAGACCTTGATAGGGCTGATATTGATTGGCCATCGGATGGCCAGAGCCTTTTTTTAATTGCTCGATCACTTGATCGGGAGGTAACAAATCAGGACTCCCAATACCAAGATTAAGAACCTTTTTCCCTTTTTTTTCTAAGGCACTTATCTCTCTGCGTTTTGCAGAAAAATAATATTCTTGAACCTCATTAAGTCTGTTGGCTGTTTTCATCTTTAAACTACAAACTAAAATAGAAAGCCATTAATTCCATACTTCTTCGAAAACAATAATACGTTATCGAGCAAATATATTGATTCATCTGAATACTCGAATACTCATTTGACCGGAATAAATTTAAAGGCAATCATCAAAAAATAATTTAAATGGTATGCGGCTGCAGAACATAGGATCATTTAAAGTCCCAAAAACAAATAATAAAAATTTATTTCAATTGTTTTGTAAAATTAAATTTGGTGCTTAAGTTTGTTTTTGAATCGAACGTGAGCTCGATTTATTAAGAAGTGTTAAGAGACAGGCTCGTTGACGCGCTAGCAACCCCCCTGCTTAGAGGAAGGTGCTAATTCCTGACAAATAAATGGATGATTATGACAAAAATTCAAAAATTAAAATTCCAATTATCTCTGATATTGATGGATACAAAATTGTATCTCTCATTAATTACAGACTATTTCAGTTGCTGCTTTTCGTGTCATGATTGTACACGTTTCGCACGAACCCAACCATAATTCTATTGAGCTAAATTAAAAGTTTCCTCAGTATTGAGGATCAACATAACTCATCATACTTCTATTTTACTTATTTATCAAAAAAACATACTTACAATGTCACAATTACATTTTGATACTTTACAATTACATGCCGGACAAGAAATCGACGAAACCACCCGATCAAGAGCCGTACCCATTTACCAAACGACATCTTTCACTTTTAAGGATTCAGCGCATGGTGCCAATCTCTTTGCATTGAAAGAATTTGGTAATATTTATACACGACTAAACAATCCAACGAACGAAATCTTTGAAAAAAGAATTGCAGCACTTGAGGGGGGCGTCTATGCATTAGCTACCTCATCGGGCCAATCTGCACAGTTTATCGCACTTAACAACATCTTAGAAGCGGGAGATAACTTTGTTTCTACTTCATTTCTTTATGGAGGTACTTATAATCAATTTAAAAATGCATTTAAGCGACTAGGAATCGAAGCACGTTTCGCAGATTCAGATAAACCGAAAGACTTCGAAGCATTGATTGATAATCAAACTAAAGCCATATATTTAGAAACCATCGGAAATCCTGGATTTAATATCCCTGATTTTGATACTCTTGCCTCATTAGCAAAAAAGTATGATATCCCATTGGTAGTAGATAATACTTTTGGTGCAGGGGGTTATTTATTTAGACCCATTGAGCATGGTGCTGCAGTAGTAGTAGAGTCTGCTACTAAGTGGATAGGAGGTCATGGTACTTCTATTGGAGGCGTCATCGTTGATGGAGGTAACTACAATTGGGGAAATGGGAAATTCAAACAATTTTCAGAACCTTCTGAAAGCTATCATGGATTAGTTTTTGCTGACGTATTTGGAATTGATAACCCATTGGGTCTTCCAAACATCGCTTTTGCCATCCGAGCACGTGTCGTTGGTTTGAGAGATTTTGGTCCTGCACAAAGTCCCTTCAATTCATTTTTGTTGCTACAAGGCTTAGAAACACTCTCACTTCGTGTTGAGCGCACTGTAGAAAATGCATTAAACTTAGCCAAATGGTTAGAAGCCCATCCGGCAATAGAATCTGTAAATTATCCTGGATTAAAAAGCAGTACCTATCATAATCTCGCCAAAAAATATCTCAAAAAAGGTTTTGGGGGTGTCCTTTCTTTCGTCCTAAAGGGAGAAAAGCATGATACTACTAATTTGGTTAATAATCTTAAACTTATCAGTCACCTTGCAAATGTTGGGGATGCCAAAACTTTAATCATTCAACCGTCTGCAACTACTCATCAACAACTATCTGTAGAAGATCAATTGGCTGCAGGAGTTCATCCCAATATGCTAAGAGTATCCTTAGGCATAGAACATGTCGAAGATATTAAAGCTGATTTTGAACAAGCATTAGACAAAGTAAATGCCACAAGCACTGTTACCACTGTCTAAGACACAAACTTTTATCTCCAATGATACATTTCTACTTGAAGGAGGCTCAGTCCTTCCTCAAGTGGAAATCTCTTATACCACGCAAGGCGTCTTAAATGCAGATCAGTCCAATGTAGTATGGGTATTTCATGCCCTGACGGGTAATGCAGACCCTGCTCAGTGGTGGCCAGGCTTGTTTGGAACCCACGCGGTTATTGATCTTGATAAAGATTTTATGATTTGTGCGAATGTTTTAGGCTCTTGTTATGGAACCACGGGTCCAACTGATTTTACATTCCCACGGATTAGCGTCCGAGATATGGTAAGTGCTCATCAAATACTCAAAAATCATTTAGGTATTCAACAAATAAAATTGGGTATTGGTGGTTCATTAGGTGGACAGCAACTTATAGAATGGGCAGTACAGGAACCTTCCCTTTTTGAAAATATCAACTTAGTTGCCACAAATGCCCAACATTCGCCTTGGGGTATTGCTTTTAATGAAGCTCAAAGAATGGCGTTGAATAATGTCGATAAATCACAAGGACTTGCAACTGCTCGAGCGATTGCAATGCTGTCATATCGACATTACAATACTTTTGAATCTACCCAAAAAGATGAAGATCAACGTTTGGACAATTTTAGTGCCTCATCCTATCAGCAATATCAAGGATTTAAACTCGAAAAAAGATTCACCAATGAATCATATCAATATCTCACTAAAGCAATGGACAGTCACAATGTAGGAAGACATGGACTATCAATAAAAAATGCCCTTCAAAGAATCAAATCAAAAACAATGGTCATAGGAATTGATACAGATATTCTTTTCCCAATTCAAGAGCAACAACTATTGGCTGATAATATTCCTAATGCACAGTTAGCTATCATAAAAAGTAATTATGGCCACGATGGATTTCTGGTCGAAACTGATCAATTAAACCATTATTTCAAAACCTATTTTTATGACTAAGAAGATGGATTGCTCTAAGTTTTTTGAAAATTTAAATCAAAATCCATAAATGCGCTAAAATAAAAACCAGTATAACTAAGGATATCGATAAAAAAACCGATGATTTGGAATTATTTACTTCAAATTCAAATGCGCTACTTTAGGATAACAAAACTGAGATCCGCGTTGAGCTCATTCATAATGTCGATATCTACTTAAAGTTGCCCACCATACTTTAAAAAGTCAACCCCCTAAATTCAGCAAATAAAAAAATGATTAATGAAAATTTAGTTGAATTGGTGACATTACAGCTAAATTATGAAATCAATATCTTGTATGAGAGAGCTGTGAAGGTTCTTTTCACATGCTTCAATATTTAAAACTTTTTTTAAGTATCAAAAAATTAGTTTGGTAAGGAGTATCCTAAATGGCTCCAACAATTATATACTTACCAAAATGAAAATCAATATATCTCCCTTGAGGAAGTGCTAAAGCAAGTACAGACTTTAAGTTATTTTGAAATGAATCCTTCACTAGATATGAAAAGATTGGACGCTATCTATAAATCCAAAATACTGCATCTATAAATTCATAATAATAACTTTTAATGCTCTCGGTAAAATTTTTAAAATCAAAATATAAAAACTAAAGGCATTGATAAGATGACCATCACTATAGTGTTGTAAGGAAGACGCATGGAAAAATCAAACTGATGTCGGAATTACAAGATCACTGGGTGAGCTCAAAGTATCAGTCAAAAATAAATTGATTGAGCAAAATAATCCCTTGATACAATAGATTATGAGTTTAACACTACAGAAATTTTAGGTAACTTATCTGATATTAACACCTACATAGAAGAAGGAGCAGGGAGCCAACCTACTGGAGAAGCAGTTCATAATGATCTTTTTTTAGCTTTGAATCAATTAAAATACAACCATATAAGAGTGTCTTAATTGGCCTGAAATTTGCTAAACACCCCAAAAAATTATTGTATTTACATTATTTAAGATTAATCTGATTATAAACTAAAATAATTTAATACTGCTCTCCAATGATCCCTGTAAAAAGTCATCACATATGAATTACCTCACCATAAGCATCAGCCGCTGCTTCCATGATAGCTTCTGACATCGTCGGATGAGGATGTACGGATTTGATAATTTCATGACCAGTGGTTTCCAACTTTCTGGCCACTACCGCTTCACCAATCATCTCGGTGACATTCGCACCGATCATGTGCGCTCCAAGCCATTCCCCATATTTTGCATCAAATATAACTTTAACAAACCCCTCTGTAGCACCTGAGGCTTTTGCTTTCCCTGATGCAGAAAATGGAAACTTACCTACTTTAATTTCATATCCCTTGGCAAGGGCTTCTTTTTCAGTCATTCCCACAGAAGAAATTTCAGGATAGCAATAAGTGCATCCAGGAATATTTCCATAATCTAGGGGCTGGGGGGATTGTCCTGCCATTTTTTCCACACAAATAATTCCTTCTGCCGATGCTACATGTGCCAAGGTTTGCCCCTGAACAATATCGCCAATAGCATAAATTCCTGAAATGTTAGTAGAATAATATTCATCTACAACAACTTTCTCTTTTTCGGTCACGATCCCTTGGTTTTCGATCCCTAAATCTTCCAAGTTAGTAGCTAAGCCTACTGCTGATAATACTATGTCACATTCCAAAATCTCTTCCCCCTTTTTGGTACTGACACTAACCTTACATCCCTTTCCTTTTTTATCTACTTTGGTAACCTCCGCCTGTGTCATGATTTTAATACCCTTCTTTTTAAAGCTACGAGCCAATGTTGCGGAAATATCTTCATCCTCTACTGGTAAAATATTTTGTAAATATTCTACTATGGTAACTTCTGTACCTATGGAATTATAGAAATAGGCAAATTCAACACCAATGGCACCTGAACCTACAATTACCATTTTTTTAGGTTGTACAGACAGCGTCATGGCTTCTCTGTAACCAATCACTTTATTTCCATCCATTGATAGATTAGGTAGTTCTCTTGCTCGCCCTCCAGTAGCCAGAATTATATTTTTAGCCTCATAACTGACTTTATTTCCATCGGCATCTATCACTTTTACCTGCTTGCCTCGAGAAAGTGTTCCATGTCCTTTTATGACATCGATTTTATTTTTCTTGAAAAGAAAATCAATCCCTTTACTATTGGAATTTGCCACCTCACGACTTCTATTGACCATGCCCTTAAAATCCACAGTTGATTCTTTAACCGATATACCAAAATCAGCTGCATGATTGATATATTCGAAAACTTGAGCACTTTTCAACAGTGCTTTGGTAGGAATGCATCCCCAGTTAAGGCAAACACCCCCTAATTCTGCCTTTTCTACTATAGCAACTGTCATACCAAGCTGAGCTGCTCTGATTGCCGCTACGTAACCTCCCGGACCACTTCCGATTACTATTAGATCATATTTTGAAGACATATAATTTTTTTAAATATTAATAAATGCTTTAATTCTTTCGTTTGCAAATCTAAGGGTTAACAATTAAAATGACTAAGATGAGCGATTATAGTAGTATATTAATTCAGTTATTTATTTTAGCATAAATTATAAATTTCACATGAAAACATTAGAAGGAAAAATAGCATTGATTACCGGTGCATCAAAAGGAATAGGAAGGGCGATAGCTCATACATTTGCTCAACATGGAGCCCATATAGCTTTTACCTACCTATCAAGCGTGGGACATGGGGAAAGCTTAGTTGAACAATTAAAGGCAAAAGGTATAGATGCTAAAGGCTACAGATCAGATGCCTCCAATCATGATGCTGCCCAGAAATTAATTACAGATGTCATACAAGATTTTGGAAAGTTGGATATATTAATCAATAATGCAGGAATCACGCGAGATAATCTGTTAATGAGGATGTCTGAATCAGAGTGGGATAAAATTATGGAAATTAATTTAAAATCTTGTTTTAATACCGTAAAAGCGGCTTTTAGGCCTCTTATGAAACAAAGAAGTGGCTCAATTATCAATATGTCTTCAGTCGTCGGTATCAAAGGAAATTTGGGTCAGGCAAATTATGCTGCTTCAAAGGCAGGTATTATCGGTTTTTCGAAATCTGTGGCACTTGAGTTGGGTTCTCGAGGCATTCGCTGTAATGTTGTTGCTCCGGGATTTATTGAGACAGAAATGACTGCAGGATTAGATGAAAAAGTGGTACAGACTTGGAGGGATGCCATCCCCTTAAAACGTGGAGGAAGTCCAGAGGATGTCGCGAATGCCTGTGTCTTTCTGGCATCGGACTCTTCAAATTATATCACAGGACAAGTATTGCAGGTAAATGGAGGATTACTTACCTAATAAATATCCTTTAATTATCTAAACCTTTTTCCTATTGGGGTAGTTTTAAGTTTATGAGAGATTCCTCTATGTTTTTAATCAATGAATGGTGGCTCTTGCCCGCAGTAATGCTTATTTCGGGCGTTACTTATTTAATGTACACGAAGGAAAATCCATGGGCAACATATGTATCCCGGATACTTGGGATGGTTCGGATTATTGCAACAATCACAGTTTTTTTAATATTATTAAATCCTTTGATCAACCATCTGACACAAGTAATCGAAAAACCTATCATCGCCGTAGTTTTTGATAATTCATTATCGATGATCCAGCATGAAGACTCCATAAATATGAATCGAATGCTTTTGGAAATAGATAAAAAAATCAAATCCATGGACTTTGATCCATGGATTTTTAATTTGAAAACGCGTACCGAAATGCCCATTCGGTTTGATGCCCCTTTTACTAATTTGAACGAAGCCCTTAATATAGTTTTTAAAAACTCAGAAACACGAAATCTCGCAGCTGTCCTATTGATTTCAGATGGTTTATATAATCTAGGACTCTCTCCTTCTTACAGATCCTCTTTGATTCCCATTCATAGTCTAGGACTAGGAGATACTGCAATTAGAAAAGATATATCAATCAAAGAGATTCGCAGTAATCAAATCGTTTATCAAGGTAATCGATTCCCCATTGAGATATACATCAATGCCACTAGTTACTTTGGTAAGAAAAAGACCCTCATTTTGTCTGATGAAGATGGAGTTATCAGTAAACAAAATTTGACATTATCCCCGCAAATGAGAATTCTATTTGAAGTGGATGCCGATAAATTTGGGCCTCAACACTTACGTTTAAGGATACCTCCAGAAGCCGATGAAATTAATACGGTAAATAATGAAAAAGATCTTTTTATTGAAATAATCGAAGGAAAAGAAAAAATACTATTAGTAGCACCTGCTCCCCATCCAGATATCAGAGCTATTCGATCGGCTCTAGCTCAAAGTGAAAACTACCAGACTCAAATATATATTCCCGGATTAATGAAAACCTCTCCACGAGATACCTTCGATCTCATCATTCATCATCAAGCCTTCTCTAATAATTTCCCTCTTTTAGATTATTTGGGTAATCCAAGCTTTCTATATATTCTTAGTAATAACTCTAACCTTAATTGGCTCTTCTCCAAAACCAATATTGCTATCGAACAACAAGGAACTGAACAAGATATTATTAAACCCGCTTATAATACTAACTTTACAAAATTTGAAATCAATCGATCCTATCTGGATAAGTTGAATGACTATCCAACTCTAAATGTACCCTATGGATCTTATGAATTAGGTTCTCATGAAATTTTACTTCAACAAAAGGTAGGAAATCTTACCATAGCCAAGCCTGTATTATCTTTTTTTGACAATGGTATCTCAAAATATGGCGTCTTGTATGGTACAGGGATTTGGAATTGGCGATTACAAGAACTCGCCATATCAAATAATTCTTTACTTTTTGATCAAATTATCATTAAATCCATTCAATACCTTAGTGTGCAATCAAATAAATATAAATTCATATTTAAACCTGTAGTGCCGTTTTTTCAAGTTAATGATATTATTAAATTTACCTCGGAGTCTTATAATGACATTTATGAACCCATAGCTGGCAACAGAATTACGCTGAGGGTGTATTCGAAAAAGAATGGATCGGAAAATATTTATAATTTTACAGGTAGCGATGTTAATAAAACCTTTGATATCGGTACACTTGACAAAGGAATCTACAATTATGAAGCTATCACCGATTTTAACGGTGAACATTTCTCCTCAAACGGGCAATTCATTATAGAAAATGCCCAATTGGAACATACTACATTCACTGCCAATCATAACCTACTCAAAGATCTGTCTGATCGCACTGGAGGACAGTTCTATAAAAAAAATGAGATAGATATTTTGATCAATGATCTAAGAAATTCACAAGCAAAAAGCGTAATCCATAGCCTTCAAGACTTTACAAAGCTGATTAATCTTAAATGGCTTTTGATCATCATAATAACTTTCTTCAGCCTTGAGTGGTTTTTTAGAAAATATCTAGGCAGCTATTGAACTCTTTGACATTCTCAACTATGCTATTGTTCTTTATTTTCCTTGGCTTTCTTTTTCTTTAGTTTAAAAGAAAGTTCCTCAGATTTTTTATCCCAACTAGCATGGATAATATCCCCTTCACTTATTTCGCCTTTTAAGATCTCCTCAGCAACCGGATCCTCAAGATATTTTTGAATCGCTCTATTTAGGGGTCGAGCACCAAATTGAGGATCATAACCTTTATCTGACAAGAAATCCTTAGCACTATCCGTTAAAGTTACTTGATAACCCAAGTCACCTACCCTTTTGAACAACTTAACCAAAGAAATTTCAATTATTTTGTGAATATGCTCCTTTTCAAGTGAGTTAAAAATAATAACATCATCCAACCTGTTTAAAAATTCGGGACTGAATGTTTTTTTCAGAGCGTTTTGTATAGTAGACTTGACTAATTCTGCTTTATTATCTTTTCTAGATTGCGTTGCGAAACCTATCCCTGCACCGAAATCTTTAAGGTCTCTTACTCCAATATTGGAGGTCATAATTAAAATTGTATTACGAAAATCTACTTTTCTCCCTAGACCATCTGTAAGAACGCCATCATCTAATACCTGCAAAAGAATGTTGAAAACATCAGGATGTGCTTTTTCTATTTCATCCAGAAGAACAACTGAATACGGTTTTCTTCTTACTTTTTCAGTCAATTGTCCACCTTCTTCGTACCCAACATAGCCCGGAGGCGCACCAACTAGCCTGCTCACAGAAAATTTCTCCATGTACTCACTCATGTCAATCCGAACCAATGAATCTTCCTTTTCGAACAGATACTTAGAAAGTACTTTAGCCATTTCAGTCTTTCCTACACCTGTAGGTCCAAGAAAGACAAAAGAACCGATTGGTTTTTTTGGATCTTTAAGGCCCACCCGAGTTCTTTGAATAGCTTTTGTCAGTTTAGTAACTGCTTCGTCTTGACCAATCACGTTTTGGCCAAGGTTTTCATTCATATTTCGAAGCTTTTCTCCTTCTTTTTGGGCTACTCTACTCGTAGGAATTCCTGTCATCATACCAATGACTTCGGCTACATTTTCTTCGTTGACTTGGTAACGTTTACTTTTCGAGTCTTTTTCCCATTGATCTTTTTCAATCATGAGCTCAGCTATTAACTTTTTCTCTTTATCCCTGAGCTGAGCAGCTTCTTCGTATTTTTGGCTTTTAACGACATTATTTTTGTCTTCTTTAACCGCTTCTATTTGTGTCTCTAAAGCAACGATTTTTTCGGGTACATTTATGTTGTTGATGTGTACTCGAGCACCAGTTTCATCAAGTACGTCAATCGCTTTATCAGGCAAAAAGCGATCACTTATATATCGATCTGACAGAGCCACGCAAGCTTTAATTGCGTCTTTACTGTAGGTCACATTGTGGTGTTCTTCATATTTACCTTTGATATTTTCCAATATTTGGGTAGTTTCGTCAGGTGTAGTCGCATCCACCATTACCATCTGGAATCTTCTCGCTAAAGCTCCATCTTTCTCAATATACTGACGGTATTCATCTAAAGTGGTTGCTCCTACACATTGAATTTCCCCACGTGCTAGAGCTGGTTTGAACATATTGGAGGCATCCAATGAACCTGAAGCACCTCCTGCCCCTACAATTGTATGTAACTCATCAATAAATATAATAACGTTTGGCGACTTTTCGATTTCAGTCATTACGGCTTTCATTCTTTCCTCAAACTGTCCTCGGTATTTTGTTCCCGCCACCAATGAGGCAAGATCTAAAGTAACTACTCGCTTGCCAAATAGTACTCGAGATACTTTTTTTTGAACAATTCTCAAGGCTAAGCCCTCGGCTATTGCGGTTTTACCAACACCCGGCTCTCCTATTAGGATTGGATTATTTTTTTTCCTCCGACTCAAAATTTGTGCTACACGTTCGATCTCCTCTTCCCGACCTACTATAGGATCCATTTTGTCTTCTTCAGCCAATTTTGTTAAGTCTCTTCCGAAATTATCTAGCACCGGAGTCTTAGTTTTTTCACCCCCTTTGACTGAAGACTCTCCTCTCGCGCTTCCTGGATTAGTACCTGCCCCAAACATTTTCCCCCCATCATCATCTGGATCATCAGTGTCCGATTCAGCCATAGGATTCTCAGTTTGATATTCTAACATCTCTTTTACTACATCGTATCCCACATCAAACTTATCCAAAATCTGCGTGGCTAAATTATCATCATCTCGTAGAATTGACAGCAATAAATGCTCTGTTCCAATCAAATGACTCTTAAAAATTTTAGCCTCTAAATAAGTAATTTTTAAAACTTTTTCTGATTGACGTGTCAGTGGAATATTTGCTAAATTTTGTACGTTACTTGTTGTAGTTCCCTTGGTCGCTTGCTCAACTGAATTCCTTAGCTCATCTAAAGAAACACCTAATTTCTTGAGCAAACCAATAGCGACTCCTTCACCCTCGCGAATCATACCGAGCAAGAGGTGCTCGGTTCCAATATAATCATGACCCAACCTAAGGGCCTCTTCTCTACTCAATGATATTACTTCTTTTACTCTATTTGAAAACTTAGCTTCCATAATCAGCTTTTTTGCGAACTTCTATAAACGTAAAAATAAACTCAAATTTGCTTTAAACCGAGAGTATTCTATTTTTAAACAAATTTTTGACAATATAATTCCAACTTTTAGTCATTTGTAGACTGTTTCAAAATATTTAGAGCGTTCGGCCCTTCACAAATTAACAAATCTAATATGGACAAGTTACTTACAAAATTGCTGCCAAAATTTTGATAATATGAAATCGGGCGGTAAAAGCTCCTTAATTCTGAAGGTTTTTTGGCCAAAATTATATTCCTAAGGTCCAGTACGTCTTTTTGAACCTCCTGCTTATAAATAGAGGTGAAGTTAAATGACATGTCAATTTGTAAGATTTTAAGACAAACTGTCATCATTGACATTGATAAGTCTAAAAGATAAGTTGGCTTTGAGACCCAAACTTGATCAAATAGATCATAGAAATAATCATAAAAAGGAGCCTTTCCATAGGCAGCCTGAACAGCTTTTCTGTGATTTTTTATCCAATTTTGATGATAATCAATTGTTACATCACGAAAAATTGTTTTTTTTTGATAGTGAACGGGAATCGTCAACATTTGAATCCGGTTAGGTCCTAAAACATAACAACGATTGCGATAGGTCTGCTTCAAGAAATAGTCACTGACTTCTAATATAATCTTTTTTGAATTGATCAGTCTTGTGAAAAATTCTAAGCTTCCTAAATAATGAAGCTCAATACATATGTCTGATTTGATCATCATGGGGAAAAAAAATTATTGATTTCACCCTTCAACTGCCTTTTTATTTCGAATTCATATTCTAAATTATCTAAGATTTTACTGGATTGATTATCACCATGGCCACCATCAACAAAAAGTTTTACCCAATTTTTATATTGATGATAAATCAATTCAGGATCTTCAGCATATTCAATTATTTTAAAGTCATTTTTTAATATATTTATGACAATGGAATTGCCTAATTTTTTAACTGCTCCACTAGAGATTCGATTGTTGATAATTCTAATCCCAACTTTTCTCTTTCTTACCTTCAGGATTTCAGATACTTTAATTGATGCATTTAAAACAAAGGTGTTTGGACTGGTAGTAATTCTTTCATCTATATAATCACAGGGGTAAAACAATTTTCTGCGTAAGAAGGAAAAATAACTTGAGTCGTCACAATAAAAAGCTAAATTCATCTTTTTATCATTTTAGTTTTTGTTTTTTCTTAACTATCAACTATTTAAAAAACATATCACATATAGTCTATATAGTATTCAATGGATATCCATGATTAGCTCCTACGCCACAAAACGCATTTATATCTGATTAAACTTACGAGGATCATTGTTTTCTTAACAAAAAAAGAATGCTAGTACTAAATTTAGATGTAATTATAATCGTTTCAGTTTAAAAAATTAGTAATAATATTTTCTATCACTATTTTTGTCAAATATGAAAAATAAAAATTCCCTGGCCGTTGGATTGATTATTGGAAGTATGCTTGTTTCTTCCTTTAGTTTTTATTTTTGGCAAATCGTATACACGCCGAATATTCTGGTAGACAAGGAGGAGGTTATCTTCAATATTCCCACCGGGGCTGACTTTAAATTTGTCCAAAACTCATTGTATGATCTCGGTATTGTTAATGACATAATATCTTTTAGTTTTTTGTCAAAATTGAAGCGCTACGATGAATCAATAAAATCTGGATCGTATCTACTTACAGCAGATATGTCTAACAATGATGCGATAAATATGTTTCGATCTGGGGATCAAATCCCAATCAAATTAACCTATTCGCACGCTCGAAGTCTTCAGGATCTCGCAGGAAAAGTATCATCTTATTTAGAATTTGATTCGGCAAAAATGATGTCAATTCTGTCAAATGGCGACATAGCATCATCCTATGGGTTTACCAAAGAAACTTTTATGTGCATGTTTTTGCCTAATACGTATGAAGTATACATTACTGACAAACCAACAGCTGTCCTGAATAGAATTTACTCAGCTTATAAAACATTTTGGAATGCAGAGCGCACGGCTATGGCCGAGGTACTTAATCTAAGTCCAGAACAAGTAATTATTTTAGCTTCAATTGTTGATGCAGAAACTAATCAAATGGATGAAGCTCCCACAATAGCGGGTGTCTATATCAATAGGCTCAACAAAAATATTAAATTGCAGGCAGACCCAACCTTAGTTTTTGCCTTGGGCGATTTCAATATAAAGCGTGTTCTTAAGAAACACATGCAAATAAATTCTCCCTACAATACCTACAAATATCAGGGATTACCTCCTGGACCCATAAACCTTCCTTCTATTGCTGCTATTGAAGCCGTGCTTAATTATGAAAAGAGTGACTATCTATATTTTTGTGCAAATCCAGACTTTTCCGGCAAGCATGTATTCGCTAGAACTCTATCTGAACACAATAAAAATGCCCGGTTGCTTCATCTAGCCTTGAATAAGAAAAAAATCTACAAATAATGTTTAAAAACGAAGTAAAGCTCAGAGTAAGATATGCCGATACGGATAAAATGGGTTTTGTATATTATGGGAATTATGCTGCTTTCTACGAAGTTGCACGAGCAGAGTCTTTCAGAAACTTAGGTTATTCTTACAAAAATCTAGAGAGTAGTGGTATTGGGATGCCAGTCCTAAAGATGCAATCCTTATATCATGCACCCGCCAAATATGACGATTTATTGAAAATTATCATTAAAATTCCCGAAATGCCCCGAGCGCGCATTCGCTATGAATATGAAATTTACAATGAGGAAGCACAACTACTTAATACTGGTGAAACTACATTGGCTTTTATTAACATGGCCAATGGAAGACCCATGAAAATGCCTGAAGATCTCAAGGCATTGATTAGCACTTACTTCAAAAGCTGATCATACTATTTCTCTTTTAACCATCTGCTCAATCTCAAGCATTTCATCTCTCAACCTGGCTGCTTCCACAAAATCTAAATCCTGTGCAGCTTTTTCCATTTTCTTACGGGTCTCAAGGCCAAACTTCTTGAGCTGATTCAAGTCCATATATGCCACCACAGGATCTGCTGCAATAGAGGGACTAGTACTGCTTTGATAATTTTTAGAGTCTTTTTTACTATCTGCTGCCGAAGTCTGGATCATGATGGCATCTCGATCTTTTAATATGGTTTGAGGTATAATATTGTGCTTATCATTAAATATTTTTTGAATTACCCTTCGTCTTGAAGTTTCATCTATTGCTCGTTGCATAGATCCGGTCATTTTATCTCCATACATAATGACCAATCCATGGTCATTTCTTGCTGCACGACCAATTGTTTGAATCAAGGACCTTTCATTTCTTAAAAACCCTTCCTTATCAGCATCCATAATGGCTACTAAAGAAACTTCTGGAATATCCAATCCTTCTCTGAGTAAATTAACGCCGACTAAAACATCAAAGACTCCCAATCGTAATTCTCTTAATATTTCAACACGATCCAAAGTGGCCACCTCACTGTGCATATATTTTGTCTTTATTCCCATTTGAGATAAGTACTTGCAAAGTTCCTCGGCCATACGCTTAGTTATAGTAGTTACTAAAATACGATCTCCTATTTGTATTCTCTTTGAAATTTCTTCCATCAAATCGTCGACTTGATTTTGGGTAGGTCTTACCTCAATCACCGGATCTAATAATCCGGTAGGTCTGATTAATTGCTCAACTACAACCCCATCGGAGGCGCGTAGCTCGTAATCAGCGGGTGTGGCACTAACATAAATGGTCTGACCTATTAAGTCTTCAAATTCGGTAAAAGTCAACGGTCGATTATCGAGTGCTGAAGGTAGCCTAAATCCATATTCGACTAAATTGACTTTTCGACTGCGATCTCCACCCCACATGGCACGCACTTGGGGGATGGATACATGACTCTCATCAATGAACATTAAAAAATCATCGGGAAAATAATCAATTAGACAAAAAGGCCTTGATCCTGGATTTCTTTTGTCAAAATATCTCGAATAATTTTCTACCCCAGAGCAGTATCCAATCTCTCTAATCATCTCGAGATCAAATTCTGTTCGCTCCTTAATTCTTTTAGCTTCTAAAAAACGTCTATCTTCTTCAAAAAACTGTACCTGCTTAACCAAGTCCTCTTGTATCTCTCGAATGACACTTTTAAGATGATCCTTTCCTGTTACAAAAAGATTTGCAGGAAATATAGTAATTAATTTCTCATCTGAAATTTTAATCCCTGAAAAGGGATCAATTCTTTGAATCGATTCCAACTCGTCCCCCCAAAAAATGAAGCGATAAGCAAAATCAGCATAGGCTACAAACACGTCTATGGTATCCCCTTTCACCCTGAAAGTCCCTCGCCTAAATTCAGTTTCTGTTCTGTTATAAAGAATGTCGACCAACTTTAATAAAAATATATTACGCGGTATTTGATCTCCTTGCTCGATGTGTATAACATGTTTACCAAATTCCTCTGGATTGCCAATTCCATATATACAGGAAACAGAAGCAATGACAATGATATCCCGCCTTCCGGATAGTAAGGCTGAAGAGGCACTCAACCGTAATTTTTCTATCTCATCATTGATAGATAAATCTTTTTCTATATAGATATTGGTTGTGGGTATGTAAGCCTCTGGCTGATAATAATCGTAGTAAGATATAAAATACTCGACTGCATTTTCAGGAAAAAAACTCTTAAACTCACCATATAATTGAGCGGCTAAAGTTTTATTGTGGCAGAGAATTAAACTAGGTCGTCCTGATTGTGCAATGACGTTGGCCATCGTAAAGGTTTTACCTGAACCCGTTACCCCCAAAAGGGTTTGATTTGATTCCTGAGATTCAATTCCTTGAACAAGTTTTTTTATCGCGACAGGTTGGTCTCCTGTGGGTTGAAAATCGGAGATTAGCTTGAACTTCATTCTTATTTATTCCAAATTTCCCATGACTTTTCGGCTTGTAAAATTAACATTTCTAGACCATTTTTAGTTCGTGCATTATGTAGCCTTCCTTGTCTAATAAAAAAAGTATTCTCAGGATTATAAATCAAATCAAAACAGTAGTGATTATGGCCAATGCTCTCGTAAGAAATCGGGGGACCATCCTCAATATTGGGAGACATCCCTATTGGCGTAGTATTGATGAGCAAATGATACCGATTGATAATCGATGGATCTTGACTTAATTGCGAATAAGTAAAATCTCCTCTTGTTATTTCACGGGAAACAATTTTAAAAGGAATATTGAGGGCCCTTAAACCTGCCTGAACTGCTAAACTCGAGCCGCCCGATCCGAAAATCAAAGCCTCTAATTCAACTCCCATCAACCAAGTCTTCAAAGATTCTTTGAAACCAAAAACATCCGAATTAAATCCTATGAGTTTATTCCCTTTTCTTTTGACCACATTGACTGCTTTGACACTTGCTGCTGAAACATCTATTTTGTCTAAAAATGACATTACCTCTATTTTATAAGGAATAGTGACATTGACCCCTTCCAAATCTGGATAACGATCCCAAATTTGGGTAAATCCACTTAGGCTTTCTATTTCAAAAACGTCATATCTATGAGAGTGGGAAATATTAAGCTCTTCAAACTTTTTTGAAAAATACTTCTGCGAAAAAGAATGTCCTAAAGGATAACCAACAAGTCCGTAACGCTTCATGTAAAATGATTTAAAGTATGTTACAAAGATAATATCTATAACTTATGATAATGTTGTATACTTGTTATTAGCCCTTTGTTCCCAGGCGTTCTATTCCAGAAACCACAATAAACCCTAACAGTATAAGCCCTACTCCAATGATCATCTCGTAATCAAAACTTGGAAAGTACCAATCATAACCTACCGCTTTTTCCCGTGTTTCGATTTTTATGTAGTGGGTCGTTTTCCAAGGCCAAATTATCAAAAGTGACCCCACTACAAAGCCAGTCAATAAGCTAATAGTAGCATCTTGGAAATGATCAAAAAAATAATTTAATAACCTTGAAAAAATAATTAAACCCAATAAACATCCTAGAACAAAAGGAATCAAAAATTTAAAATTGAGGTGACTGATAGACTGAAGCATTAAAGCGTAATTACCCATTAGTAAAAGTACATATGAGCCTGATAGTCCTGGCAGAATCATGCTAGAAACGGCTACTATACCACATAACACAACATAAGCCCAATGATCATTGGCTTCCATAGGCGTAAGAAGCGCTACAGAGACGGCAAACGAGCATCCAATGAAAAAAGTAATTAGAACACTCAAGGAAAATTTACTTATTTGTCTTCCTACCCCTAAACTAGATGCAACAACCAGTCCAAAGAAAAAAGCCAGAGTAAATGTTTCATAATACTTTATTATGTATTCTAATATGTGAGCCAAACTAAAAATACTCAAGGCAATACCTGAGAAAAGTATGGACAAAAACTTCAAGTCTGTTTTTCCTACAATCTCCCGAAAATGACCCTGTCTAAATAATTTCAAAATGGAAAGATCAAATGATTTTAAAGCTTTTATTAACCTCTCATATATGCCAGAAATAAAAGCTATTGTCCCACCAGAAACGCCTGGAATTACATTTGCAGCACCCATAGCAAATCCTTTAAGAAAAAGCCCCGCTTCTTTTTTCACTAAACTAGATAGTTAAATGATCGTGAAACGTATCTCCTCGTAGACCGAGTCTTATGGTTTCTAGTGGGATCACCTCATTGGTGGCAATGTTACCGAGGTTGACATTGGTTCCACATAATTTAATAAACCAAACTTGCTGAGATTTTTGAGGTGCTTCCCATAGAATTTTATCCTTAGGTATTTGAGTTAAAATTTCTTCAACTAATCCCTGCCTTACCTCACCAGAATTTCTAAAAAGTCCCACATTACCACTTTCTCTTGCTTCCCCGATGACTTTCCATGCGCCAGCATCTAGTTCAGTATGCATCTGATCAATCCACTTATATGGAGGAATAATTTTCGCTGCATCCTTAGAACCCACTTCGCTAAGTACCGTATAATTTTTTGATATCCTCTGAATAAAATCACATTTTTCGTCATGATTCATGGTGATCGACCCATCACTAACTTCTACATGCTCTAAATTATATTTATCCACTAACCTCATGAAATCATCAAATTGATCCCTGATCACAAAAGCTTCAAAAAGAGTTCCTCCAAAATAACAAGGTATACCAGTATTTTGATATAACTTGATTTTTTTATCAAGTTGAGAAGTGACATAAGAAGTTGCCCAGCCTAGCTTCACAATATCAATAAATTCTCCCGAGGATTCAATCATGTCTTCTGCTTCACGAATCGAAAGTCCCTTATCCATTACCATAGTATATCCTGACTCACGGGGTTTTTGAGTTCGTTCAGGGATATTCTTTAAAAAGTAGTTCATTTTTGAAAGTAAAATTAAGTGCGAAATTACGTTATTTTAAGATCCAATACACTCATTGACCGTCTTTTCTATACTTGTCTATAATTTTGAAAAGTGCTTTTTGTATTGTTAAGTCCTCGAAAAAATTATAAACTTGCGCATGCCCCTCATAATTTAAGATAAGTGCTTGTTCCAAAATGACCATGGCTTCTTTATATTTTCCATAAGCCAATAAATAAACGGCCTTTCGATATAAATATTCAGATCCGTCAGGGGTATCCGATAATGCCATCTCTATGATATTCAATGCTTTTTTATAATCTCCTTGATCGTAATAAATACAAGACCAATCCAACCAAACAGCAGAAGTAACAGGTTCTAATTGACTTAGTTGCTCATAGATTTCTATCGATGAAACACTGTTCCCTAAACTGTATTCTGATTCTGCCAATGACTTAAGATATGATGTATTGAGTGGATCAATTTTTATAGCTTTTTTAAAAAAATGCGTGGCTTCTAACCAGTTCTCTTTGAACGCAAAACAAGTCCCTACTCCAAACGATGCCTGATGATATAAAGGATCAATTTTAGAGGCTTTAGTGTAATAACGAATACTTATTTCATACTGACCCATTTTTTCATAAGAGGCTCCTATGTGACAATAAAGTTCAGGGCTAGGCCCTTCATATTCCAAGGTTAATAAATAGGAAGCTATGGCTTTATCGTATTTTTCGAGGTTCAAATACGTATTACCCATATTGAAATGTGCGCTGCTGAAAGTTTCATCAATAGCAATGGAAAACTCATATGCATCTATGGCTTTG
This sequence comes from uncultured Flammeovirgaceae bacterium, assembly GCA_913045135.1. GTDB lineage: Bacteria > Bacteroidota > Bacteroidia > Cytophagales > Cyclobacteriaceae > UBA4465. Next base: position 25,151 of record CAJWQD010000013.1, read on the forward strand.
TTAAATTTCTTAAGCTTGTTATACACAATTCCCATGTTGTACCAGGCGTATTCGGAATACGGATCTGCATCTATAAACCTTTTATAATAAGGAATACTTTTTTCTAAAGTACCCATGATTTCTAAACAATAAGTTAATTCATAAAGTACACTCTCATTATTTAAATTAAATTGAATAGCCTCTTTATAGGTCTCAATTGCTTTTTCAAAATCCTCTAATCCCTGATAAGCCATACCTATTTGATAGAGAATTTCATCCCGATCTTCTGACATGGGAAGTATTTTTTTAAAACAGGCTACGGAAGACAAATATTCTCCTGAAATGGTGTGCAATGAACCTTTTTGCATCAATAGATCTACATCACTAGGTGCATAGATTAAGGCTGCGTCTATGCAAGATATAGCTTCCGAGAGTCTACCTGTCCTGGTTAAAATTTCAGCTTTATCTGCGATAAGATCAGTAGAATATTCGTATTGCTTCAATCCTAAATCACAAGCCTTCAGTGCCCACTTCATTTTATCTGATTCTAGATAAAAATTGATTATAGTCAAAAAATCGTCCTCATCAAAATATTGATTATCGCCCATCTTTAAATGTATTTCAAATCTTTTGATTAACTCTTTTTCTTCTTTTTTTCTATAATGTTCCATCATGCTTATTTAAGAATTAATGAATATTCAAATTAAATCATTTTAAAACACTACTAAAATGATAGCAATAAAAGTTATCCACTAATTAGGCGGTAAAAAATTTAATTTACTAACATTTAGCCCGTTCCTACGCTATATTAATACCATAATGGGTTCTTTTAGACTAGACAGCTGTATTTAAACTAATATTTAGTGCTATTGGGAAAGAATTTATCAAGTGGTTGTTCACGTCCTTAATAATAAGAGGTCAAAATACAAAATTCTAGGAAATTTGAAGATAATTGTTTTAGAAAAATTTGACTCAACTCTACAGTATTAAAATATAATTTAAGAATTTCGTGTTTTCAAAGAGAATATGAGTAAGTACTACCAAACTAACAAAAAGACGGAGCTAGGTGTATTGATTGCGGTAGTTGAAAAACAAGCTACGGACAAACTAGTCAAAGAGCATTTGGATGAGTTGGCTTTTCTCGCTCAAACCCTAAATATTAAAGTGTGCCAAACATTTGTTCAAAAAATTGAACGGCCTGACAAAAGAACGTATGTAAGAAGTGGTAAACTGGCAGAAATACAGTCTATTATTAAAATGGAAAATATTAATATAATTATTTTTGATGATGAGCTATCTCCGTCTCAGCTCAGAAATATTGAGAATGAAATAAAAATAAAAGTTTATGATCGCAGCTTATTGATTCTAGATATTTTTCTTCGAAGGGCGCAAACTGCTCAGGCGAAAATCCAGGTACAATTGGCTCGATTCCAATATTTGTTGCCGAGGTTGACCAGAATGTGGACACATTTGGAAAGACAAAGAGGAGGGAGAGGAACTAGAGGAGGAGCTGGAGAAAAGGAAATTGAAACAGATAAAAGGATGGTACGCGATCGCATTACCCTTTTGAAAAAACAGTTAAACAAAGTAGAACTTCAAGCAAGTACACGACGAAAATCCCGAAACGGCATTGTCCGAATTGCTTTGGTTGGATATACCAATGCTGGTAAATCTTCATTAATGAATTTACTTGGAAAAGAATGTTTATATACCAAGGATGAACTGTTTGCCACTGTTGATTCTACCGTAAGAAAAGTTGTTATTAATAACCTACCTTTTTTACTTTCTGACACCGTAGGTTTTATCCGAAAACTCCCTTATGATCTAATTGCCTCATTTAAATCAACCCTAGCCGAGGTTAGGGAAGCAGACTTATTATTACACATTATAGATATTTCTAGCCCCGCATATGAAGATCACATTAAGGTGGTAGAACAAACGCTTGTGGAGCTCGGTGGAAATCAGATAAAGAGAATCAATATTTACAACAAAATTGATCAATTGTCTGAAGAAACGCCTCATCTTGAAAATGGTACTAAACAAAAATCTATCATGATCTCTGCCAAAACTCGGCAAAACTTACCCGCTTTGAAAAATCTGATTTTTGAAGAGGCCTTTAAAGAGCATATTAAAATGTATCCCAACTATATACAACCACAATCCTTTTAGATTACCCAAAGATGTCTATTTTTACGAAAATAATATGATTTGGTCCCGTAGTTCAACGGATAGAATAGGAGTTTCCTAAACTCTAGATGCAAGTTCGATTCTTGCCGGGATCACTTTTAAATCATAAGACCATCGGTACACCTCCTGCCACTCTTATTAAGCGTTTGTGAAAACTTTGATTACTAATTTATGCCTCTCATTTATGAGTTGCCAATCCAACTTTGATGAAAATCCGAAATTGCTTACGGAAGTGATTTATTTAGAATCACGGTGACATGAAACTCTCAAAAAATAATTATTTTTAAGCTAGAAATTTCAGTTTATTCCTGAACCAGGAAAAAATACCTTTACTTTTTATTTCTCTATTTTAGGCGTAACAAATGATTTTAATTAAATTTTTAAATATCAGAAAAATATTTTAAAATCTATTTTTATTGAAATTTAATTTATAATCAAAACATCTGAGACTAGTCCAGACTAACATTGGTGCTAATTAATTTGATTTTACCAATTTTTAATTGCAAATTCCAGCAATTTATTTTGACAAGACCTCTTTTTATCTCACTAATCAACCAATGTAAATTGATCTACGTTTTAAAAAAAATAGATGTAGAGGAATTATACTTTATGTAATGATATACACCCTTTTGTTTGAAGTTGGTATCTTTAATTATGATCAATGAATTTGCATTTACTATTAACTAAATTGGTTTTAATATCTTATTTGAAAATAGTAGGGGAAAAAACGAGAAAACAAAAAAACAAAATTAAACATTCAATCTAGCATATGCATAAATTAATTATCAAAGACCTTTCAAAAACTTATGCCAATGGAGTCAAAGCCCTCGATAAAATATCTATTGAAATAGAAAATGGCTTATTTGGTTTGTTAGGACCAAATGGAGCTGGGAAATCTTCTCTTATGCGTACTCTCGCAACACTTCAAGAAGCAGACAGCGGCTCAGCGAAAATCAATGAAATTGATATTTTTCAGCAACCTCATGAACTACGACAAGTATTAGGATACCTGCCCCAAGAGTTTGGTGTCTATCCCCGAATCAGTGCGGAACAGTTACTGGACCATTTGGCAATCCTCAAAGGTATTATCAATTCCTCAGAACGAAAAGGAGTGGTGAAATACTTGTTAAATAAAGTCAACTTATATGACCAAAGAAAAAAAAGTGTGAAAGGATTTTCGGGAGGTATGAAGCAAAGGATAGGAATTGCCCAAACTTTATTGGGTAATCCCAAACTAATTATAGTTGATGAACCTACTGCAGGTTTAGATCCTGGAGAAAGAAATCGATTTTATAATTTATTAGCAGATGTTGGTAAGGAAGTCATCGTAATTCTTTCAACCCATATTGTGGATGATGTCCGCGAGCTTTGTACAAAAATGGCCATAATGAACGGGGGACGTATTGTCTATCATGGTACCCCTGATGAGGCAATGAATACTTTACAAGGGAAAGTATACCAAAAAATAGTAAGCAGAGAGACCTTAGATGCTTATGCCGAAAAATATCAAATTATATCCAATAAAATGGTAGGTGGAAAGCCGCTTATTCATATCTATAGTGATACCGATCCGAAAAATAATTTTGAGGAAGTCAAACCCAATCTTGAAGATGTTTTCTTTTCGAAAATCAATACATCTCATCAACTTGTCTAAGCATTAAACTTAGCTTTTATGTTTAAACATTTCTTTTTTTTTGAGATAAAAAATGCAATAAAGCAGCCGATGATCTATATTTTTCTCGGTCTGTTGGCACTCCTGGTCTTTGGAGCTACAGCAAGTGATAATATACAGATTGGTGGTTCCGTGGGAAATGTCCTCCGAAATGCACCCCATGTGATTACAGTATATACTACCGTAATGACTATTTTTGGATTATTGATGGCTGCTGCATTTTACAATAATGCGGCCTTACGAGATTTTAGCAATGAATTTAACGAAATTTTATTCAGCACTCCACTTAACAAATCAAGTTATTTCTTTGGAAAATTTTGTGGTGCCCTTCTACTTTCTACAGTTCCTCTAATTGGTGTTTTTCTTGGTTCGGTAATGGGAACCGTTTCAGGACCATTATTTGGGTGGATTGATGCTGATCGTTTTGGTAGCTTTTATCTGGAAACCTTCATCAATAACTATTTTCTTTTTATACTGCCTAATATGTTTATCGCCGGATCAATCATATTTGCACTGGCTAATATATGGAAAAGTACTGTAATTTCTTTTGTTGGTGCTTTGGTCATCATCATCGCCTATATTATCTCGGGTAATTTAATTTCTGATATTGACAATGAAACACTAGGTGCCCTTTCAGACACTTTCGGGATTCGGGCCTATTCCATTTATTCAAAATATTACACACCTATTGAAAAAAATAGCTTGAGCCCTAGTTTTGAAGGCCTCCTTTTATGGAATCGTTTGATCTGGATATCAGTGGGATGTATTGTATTATTTGCCTCTTATCTGAATTTCTCTTTTCAAGAAAAAAGTAAGAGGATCAAAAAACAGGAAAAATCAATAAAAAAATCTACTGAGAAATTTATTCCCCCATCCATACAAATTAGCTTTGGACGATCTAGAGATTGGTTACAGTTCAAGAGTTTTTTTCTGATTAACTACTTAAGTATTGTTAAAAATGTCACCTTCAAGATTCTTTTCCTTTTCAGCGCCATACTTCTTATTACCGGTCTTATTGGAGGTTTTGAGTATTACGGCCTTCAATCCTATCCCTTAACCTACAAATTAATTGATGATATTGATGGTAATGCTAGTCTATTTGTCGTCATCATCTTGGTCTTCTTTAGTGGTGAACTTATTTGGCGAGACCGAAACAATAAAATTAATGAAGTCATTGATTCGACTCCTCATATCTCTTTAATCAGTCTTTCAGCCAAAACTTTATCTTTAATAAGCCTTACCGTCCTATTACAATTATTTTTCATTTTTTGTGGAATTATATATCAATTAGTCAATGGCTATTTTAGAATCGAGCTAGAAGTCTATTTCCTCGATTTTTTTTATGCCAACTTCTTGACTTATGTGATTTGGAGTGGGGTCATGATCACTATTCAAGTATTTGTCAATAATAAATATGTAGGCTATTTTATTTCTATTGCGGTGATCTTCGTTTGGAGCATTGTGTTGGAGATCTTTGATGTATCTAGTTTTATGCTTACGATAGCAGCAGGACCTTCCACCTTATACTCTGACATGAATGCCTTTGGACCTGGCCTTTATGGCGCTATGATGTTTAATTTATACTGGATCTTATTTTCAATTTTGTGCTTATTGATTGCAGGAGCCTTGTGGAACAGAGGACTACATAGTTCCTTAAAAGACCGAATAAGTATTGCAAGAAAACAAGTTCCTCGGAATTATAGACCTGTCATTTTTGGAACTGGAGTTGTCTGGATTTTGGTCTCCAGCTTTGTCTTTTATAACACGCAAATATTAAACCCTTACAAAACCAGTGATGAGTATGAGCAGATGGCTGCTGATTATGAAAAGCAATATAAAAAATATCAAAATGTCCCACTTCCAAAAATTGTTGATGCCAAATATAATATCGACCTATTCCCTTGCAAACGGAATGTAGATATAAAGGCCATGTTTAAAATTGTCAACGAAACCCAAGTGAAAATAGATTCTGTTCACTTCAATATTGAAAAGGACTGGTCTCCTATCTTTGACCTGCCAGATGCAAAAGTAATATTTGAAGATAAGGAAATGGGCTATCTAATCTTAGGCTTTGATAAACCGATGCTTCCTGGAGATACGATTGAAATGACCATAACTAGTCAATATATTACTAAAGGTTTTAAAAATGGCAGAGGTAGTACTGGTATAATAAATAATGGTACCTTTTTAAATAATTTTGAAATGCTTCCTTCATTGGGTTATGATGAAGGACAGGAACTTTCAGAAAGAAATACACGAAAAAAATATAACTTAAAACCTAAAATTAGAATGCCTAAACTGGAATCTAATTGTGGCCCCAATTGCATGCGCAACTATATATCTCGAGGCACATCGGATTATATCAATTTTGAAACCACAATATCTACAGTAGGTGATCAGATTGCAATTGCTCCCGGATCGCTGACCAAATACTGGGAAGAAAAAGGTCGTAATTATTACAAATACAAATTGGACCATCCTTCTCAACATTTTATGTCATTCATATCGGCAAAATATAAAGTGGCAAAAAGAGAGTGGCAAGGTATAGACATTGAAATTTATTATGACGCAAAACATCATGTGAATGTTGAAATGATGTTAGATGCGGTACAAAGGTCTTTGAATTACTATACTGATAATTTTGGCCCTTATATGCATAAACAATGTCGCATCATAGAATTTCCAAGATATGCTACTTTTGCGCAAGCCTTTCCTGGAACCATGCCTTATTCTGAGTCTTTTGGTTTTGTTGTAAACCTCGAGGACGAAAAAGAAAATAATGTTATAGATGCTGTGATTGCTCATGAAATGGCGCACCAATGGTGGGCACATCAAATCGTAGGTGCAAACATGCAAGGAGCAACGATGTTGAGTGAAAGTTTTGCTGAATATTCAGCATTGATGACTATGAAAAGTATTTCCAAAACACCTATGAAAATGCGAGAATTCTTAAAATATGATCATAACAGATATTTAAGAGGTAGAGGTACCGAAATTGAAGCCGAACAACCATTATATAAGGTAGAAAATCAAAGCTACATCCATTACGGAAAGGGCGCAGTTATATTGTATGCCTTACAAGACTACATCGGTGAGGAAAAAGTCAATCGGGCGATGCAAGGATTTTTGGAGGAGTACAAATACCAACCTCCACCATACCCAAACTCGTTAGACTTCATGAAGTATTTGGAGAAAGAAGTTCCTGATTCTTTACAATATCTAATAACTGATTGGATTAAAGAAATCACATTATATGATAATCGAGTGAAATCGGCAGCTTATACTCCCTTAGAAAATGGAAAGTTTGAGATTATTTTAGAAATCGAGTCTCATAAAATTCGTGCCGATAGTCTCGGTAATGAAACTGAAATAGCCATACATGATTGGATAGATATTGGAGTGTTTACTGATGAAGATGAGGAACAGTTACTTTATCAAAAAAGAGTGCTGATTGACCAAGAACAAATGAGTTTCACCTTCGAAGTAGATTCATTGCCCATGAGAGCGGCAATTGATCCCAGGATGCTGCTTATCGATCGAATTTATAATGATAATATTAAAGATGTCAAAATGAGTGAATTGTAAACCTTCTTTATTAAAAATTTTGATTTTAATATGAGATATATTTTGTGGTCAATTTAGCTGTTTAACCATCATTTAACCTTCCCGAAACGGAAGAAATTTATTAACGAAAATAGTTAACAAATCGAAACAAGATTAATTTAAAAAAATAGACCTTTTCTAATTTACTTTCTCTTCTTTTTGAATAATAAAGTAGTTATTGCCCTTTTTAATAAAAGTTATTTTAAAATTATTGAATAAATTTGATCTTCAAAATTAATAAAAAACATAGTCCTATCATAGTATTACTTGCGCTCCTAATCGCTTGCACTACGCATAATACTAACCAATACGAGTATCTTGAAAAGGATGCCAGTTTTAGATCTGAAATATTGAAAAGAGAAGGGGGTCATTTTATAAAACTGAGTGATGGATTTACCTATTACAAAGAAGAAAATACAAATTCTGAAAAAGACGTCATCATACTCATACATGGTTTTTCTGTTCCCTCTTACATCTGGAATCCAACTTATCAAAAACTAAAAAATAAAGGATTCCGCGTCATCGCCCTAGATCTATATGGAAGAGGTTTTTCGGATAATCTAGATACCGATTATACTGATCGCTTAATGGCCAATCAAGTTTTAGAACTCCTCAATCATTTAAACATTAATCAAGTACATTTAGTTGGTTTATCTAATGGCGGCCGGATCATTTCCCAAGCTGCAGTTCTTCAACCTCAGCTTATTCAATCATTAATCTACGTTTCTTCCAATAGCTTTGAAGATATTGAATTAACCAAAGATATTTCGGTTTCAGCTGATGAAATAAATGAATTCATTTCTCACTATCCTGAAATTGCCTCAGGACAGTTAGATGACTTCTTTGACCCTACCAAATTCCCAAATTGGTCTGAAAAATATTCCACTTTACAGCAATTTAAAGGATTTGCGCAAGCTTTGATTTCTACTCGAAAAAATCACAAAACTATGGACGCAATTCATCAAAAAATTAATGATCTCAATCTTCCGGTCTATACTATATGGGGTATTGCCGATCAAGTGGTAGTCTATGCTAATTTCAAAGATAAACTTCAAAAATTACTCCCAAACAGAAAAGAGTTTTTTATTGAGAAATCAGCCCATTTACCACAAATGGAAAATAAAACCGCTTTTGAAAATCTTCTCATTGATGGCATCTTAATACAGGATTCGATCAAGGATAATACGAAATAATGGCCTCTTAATCTTACCGAAATTTCCCATTAGTATCCTATGACCCATTCTATGTTGTTTAAGTAACCCAGCTTCAGTAAATTATCAGATTAAATTATCTTTAGACGATATGAAAACATTATATCCCTATTTTTTACTAATTTTTGGCTGCTTATTACTGTCCTGCACAGCTGTTTATAAAAAAAAAGAAAAAATAAAAATTATTGGACTTAAGGCCCCCGTTGAAATCCTACGAGACCAATGGGGGATTAATCATATATATGCGGAAAATCAAGAAGACTTATTTTTTGCACAAGGCTATGCCGCTGCTAAAGACCGACTATTTCAGTTCGAGATTTGGAGAAGACAAGCTACTGGTACCGTAGCTGAGATACTTGGATCAAGAGAAGTAAAGAGAGACATTGGAGCGCGTTTGTTTAAATATAGAGGTGATATGCATGAGGAGATGAATTATTATCATGAAGATGGGGTAGCGATCATCCAAGCTTATACGCTTGGCGTAAATGCTTACATAAATGAAATTTTAAAACAGCCTGAAGAACTACCAATAGAATTTAAATTACTGGGTCTAGTCCCCAAAAAATGGACTCCTGAGGTAGTTATATCTCGACATCAAGGTTTGCTGGGAAATATAAATCAAGAATTAAATATAGGTCGCGCCGTTGCTAAAATAGGACCCAAAGCGGTTAAAAAACTCATGTGGTTTCATCCTAGAAAACCCAATATTGACCTAGATACTAGTATTACTAACGAGGTACTAGCCTTAGATATTTTGGAACTCTATGATGCTTTTCGAAAAGAAATTGAATTTAAGGCAGAGGATTTACTTCCAGAATACGCAAGCAAAGTAAGTTTATTGGAAGCTCCAAAAACCGAAATTATTCCCAATGATTCACATGCCATTGGCAGTAATAACTGGGTAATCAGTGGATGTAAAACGAAAGATGGGAATACATATATGGCCAACGATCCTCACAGAAAAATTTCAGTCCCCTCTCTACGATATATGGTCCACTTAAGTGCTCCAGGCTGGGAAGTAATAGGAGGTGGAGAACCTGAAATACCTGGTATTTCTATTGGCCACAATACTTTTGGGACTTGGGGATTAACCGTATACAGCACTGATGGTGAAGATTTGTACATCTATGACATTAATCCGGAAAATTATCAACAATACCTCTATAATAATGAATGGATTGATATGCATTCAATTACTGAAACTATCAAAGTAAAAAATCAAGCTGATGTAGAAGTTCAGCTAAATTATAGCCTCCATGGGCCAATAACCTTAATCGATACCATGAATTTAAAAGCTTACGCCGTCAAATGTGCTTGGTTAGAACCCGGAGGAGCTCCTTATTTAGCCAGTTTAAGAATGGATCAAGCCCAAAGTTGGGAAGAATTTAGAGAAGCATGTAATTACAGTCATATCCCAGGGGAAAATATGATTTGGGCTGACAAAGAGGGAAATATTGGATGGCAAGCAGTAGGTATTGCACCTATCAGGAATAATTTCAGTGGATTGGTACCCGTACCTGGAAATGGAACCTATGAATGGGAGGGTTATTTACCCATCATCGAAAAGCCCAATACCCTTAACCCTAAAAAAGGGTTTATTGCTACCGCCAATCAAAATGTAACGCCAGAAAGTTATACTCACTGGAATGCTATTGGATATACCTGGTCAGACCCTTTTCGAGGTAATCGTATCAATGAAATTCTTTCTCCTAATGATTCATTGACTCTCGAGGATCTCAAAGCCATTCAGGTTGATTATCTGTCCCTTCCTGCTAGAGCCCTAACTCCCATGCTATTAAAAATTGCCATGCAGGACCGCAATGATGAAGCAAAATCTACACTAGAAAATTGGGATTATCAACTGGATTCCAACTCTACAGCGGCAGCAATTTACGCAGCGTTTGAAAGGGCACTTGAGGAACTCGCACATGAAAAATTAGTCCCTAAAGAAGTACAGCCTTTTATTCAAAGAATCAATTTAATCAAAATTATTGATTGGCTCAACGATCCAAACTCGGAGACCTTTGGCTCTGATCCCGAAACAGCCCGTACAACATTACTTACTCAAGCATTCCAGCAAGGGGTTAACAGTCTTGCTCAACAATTGGGTCCAGACATGACTCGGTGGCAATATGGTCAGGCCAAATTAAAACATACATTCCTTGAGCATTCCTTGAGTAAATTGGTAGATAAGAAAACTCAGAAACTGCTTAATTTAGGTCCGCTCCCAAGGGGCGGAAATGCCTATACACCTGGCTCCACAGGCTCAGATTATCGACAAAGAAGTGGTGCCTCATTTAGGATGATTGTAAATACAGGAGATTGGGATGCAACTATCGCCACAAACGCCCCAGGACAATCTGGAGATCCCGCAAGTCCCTTCTATAAAAATCTTTTTGAACCTTGGGCCAATGATCATTATTTTCCAGTTTATTTTAGCAGATCAAAAATAGAAAATGTGACCGTTCTCACTAACTTACTATTACCTGACACAAAATAACACTTTAAAGTTCCAGTGTTAAGAAAAAATACGAAGCCTATTCCCTGATAAGGAGGTCTTATAAACCATAATTCCTTTGGATCCATTGCTGTTCAATCCATTCCCCTCTAAATCAAAAATAGCCCCATGCTTGGTACAATAAAAATCACTATTCATTGATCTAAAAGTGACATTTTCTGCTCCTTGGTGACTACAAATTTGGGTAACGGCCACAAAATTCCTTTCTGAAACAAGAGCAATGACTACCTTATTACTACTTACATAACCCCCTACTGTATTCAGAGCGTCATTCGACGATTCGTCCAAATTCAAAATAAAATCTACCTCTCCAACTTTATAATCACTACCCTCATCGCAGCTTGTAAGGCTTCCTAAACAGTAAGTAGCCATAATCGCTCCAGTACCTAAACCTAATTTAGTTAAAAACTGCTTCCTATTGATAATCTCTCGTTTAATCATAATAGCAACCTAATGATGATTAATCAAAGTTTAAGTTCGGCTAGGTGGATTTCAATATCTACAGCTATAATTTCAGCAATCTTTTGAAATAATAAGGAAGGAATTTTAATATCATGATCCTCCAAAGCCACATTAAATTTACCATGCACCTTAATCCCTTTTTTCTCATCTGATATATCCACCACAATGGTTCGCTCTTGTGCAATGCCATGAATTATCAGTTCGCCCTGTGCCTCAAAGGTTGTATTTGCTATATTTCCCATTTCAAATGTGCGATTTAATTTCCCTTTAAACGTTGCTGTTGGGAATTTATCCGATTCTAAATAATTTTCATTGAAATGCTCTTGCATCAATTGATTAGGAAATTCGAAAGAGGTAATGGGTATTCTTAGCACAAAAGCTCCATCTATCAAATTTAAAATAGCCTGACTAGCTGTATTCACTGCTGTAATATCTTCTAGCAATCCATCAGAAAAAAAACTAATATTAGAAGTTTTGATACTCATTTTCTGCGCTTCAAGGCTAAAATTAAAAAGTGTAAAAATCATTATCAGCAAAAGGGAGTTGACAACTTTATTCATATTTAGTTTAGTTTTTTAATACAAATTCCCGAGTAATATTAAATCCAAAATGAATGCCCCCTTCTGACCACCGATCATTGGTTTGAGTTAAAAATCCCATTTCAACCATTGGTAACGAATTGGTAAATTGCAGCTGAAAAACATGGCCTCCGGTCTCAATATCAATTCCTACTGAAAGACTATTATAATAATCATTTAAATTAGCTGCATCATCATTTAACTGGAATCGATAACCATACTCAGCATTTATTGATACTCTTTTCGAGACTTTCAGCCTACCACCTGCTGCTAAAATCGGAATATCTGACTGATCAGAGGGTGAACTTACCAGGTTGTAGTGAACCCAACTTGGCACTACCTCCAGAGATAAACTACGAGTAAATTTTCTCGCCAATACAATCTGATGAACATAATTAAGTCTTGACCGAAAGAAATTATCTCTGTTTGGATCAACGAAACGAGAAGAATTTACTGCAATGGAACTAATACCAACAATGCTGATTGGAAAACTCTCTTTTTTTTGCCGGACAATTGAGTATTTAACAAATCCATCATATATTTTCTTGTAAGAATTCCTACCAACACCGACAGCTATTTTGTCACTTAATCCATAGTCCAATCCTATCCTTATGGTGCTTTCATCCAATCCCCAGAGCTCATATGCACCTCCATCTAAACGTCCAAATCTATGTGAAATTCGAAGTTCGAGATTACCTGCTGCCACATACTCATTAGTATGCAGATTGATAATTTTCCCAGACTTGAATGTAGCAATTACTGCTTGCGGAGTAAGTGGAGCTAACTCATCCAATAACGCATCCAAATCTTCCTGAGACCATCCTAGATTGAATGACACACACCCTAGAAAAAAAACAAATGTTCTAAGCATTGTTCTACACATCATTTTCTATCAAAATTAAATAGTTGCCATATAGTACATCTCTATTATTGTAACCTATGATGGTGAAGTTCTTTGGTAACTGAAGCCGCCCAATTTATTGTTAGACCATGATATTATTTTAACTGATAAATAAATATTATCGGCAATCAGGTGAACAACGAAAGTTTTTCCTACTGCATTCTTCGGTTTCACGGTTGCTTCACGAAACGTTGTATACTTTAAAGAAGCATAATCATTTATAACTCCTTCGGCCCACTCCGTACCGAGTGGGCTAGTATCTTTGTCAGGATTACTCTCCACAACAGCATTATAAATTTGACCTCCTGATAGGTTACGGGTTATCCATACATTGTCCGTGATCCTATCTTGATACTCTACTAAAGACTCATCTGTATCATCTATTTTCGTAAAGGTGATTAAATTACCAGTCCAAACTTGTTCTTCTAATTTTCCATATAAATCTTCTTCATTTTCATAATAACATGATGATACCAAAAGAAACATTAAGGGTAAGTAAATGTGATTTAAGATAGAATTAATGTTAGCAATCATATATGTAAGCTAAATATTTGTGTTATGAAACTTATTAGGTTACACATTCCATAACAGTTTCCTAATCAAAAAAAGTTCTACCTCCTCTAAATTATTTAATCGTGAATATAGACTTTTTATGAGATCCCCTCCAAAGTTTTCAGATATTTTGAAAAGGTATCGTTACCCAATCCACAAATACGTAAGCTTTGATTTTTTTATTTAAAATTATAATTTCTTCAATTCTTGTTCAATTAATGTAAGGATATATAATAAGGCTCATAGGTTACTGAATAAACAATATTTTAATGAATTTAGCCACATTAAGAATATGATTTATGAAATACTGGATATTAATTTATTTAGAAATTTCTGTCTTTATTTATTTTTTTGAAAATAATTTATCGTTCTAAGCCGTGCATTTTCCCTGATATTTCCCCAAAAAAGATTAACATCACCACTGTGATAATTCAGCATTTTTCTACCTAAAAACCCCAATGGAAATTTTATCCGATCTATATAGATTGCTCCATCTATCAAATGGGTTTCAAAGACCTTTTTATAAAGTTTATTATTAGTAAATAAAAAGCCTTTATGTGCTGATTTTGGTGCATAAGAGGAGAGATCCCAGGTAATGGGATTGACAACTGCCTTACTCCTATACCATTTTTCGTATCGATCAGTTTGAAATTCTTTTTTAAGGGTATTCCAGGTTAAAAAGCCCCCCGTGGCATTTGGCTCAATCATCAAATGAATAGTTTTAAATAAGTCCTTATCGATACCAATCCCTGGGAGGTATGCCGCGATCAGCTTTTCTTGCAAGGGTTGCCCATCAAAAAAATCCTTAAGGAGCATTTTCAAATGAAATGATCCTTGACTGTGGCCTGCTAACATAATGGCATTACCTTTGTTGTAATATCTTAAATAAAACTGAAAAGAGGCCTTAACATCTTCATACGCCATTCTTAAAGCCGCCTTTCCTCCTACCTCCAGGTTAAAAAAGGATCTAAAATGAGCCTGCCGATAAAATGGCACATATACTCTGCCTAAATCAGCCCATGCCGAAGCTTGATATTTAACCAAATAATTAACGACGCCTTCTTTGTGATTTGGATCTTGAATATCATAATTCCATCGAAAATCATTTGAATCGATTAATAATGTAGGATAGACATAAAAAACATCTACATTCTTGAAGGGTGTTGATTTAACAAAAGGTGACCAAGGCTTTATGGTATCACTGGGTAAAACTGCCCAATTTACTTCATCTTGATAATCCACCTTACTATTTAGCTGTGCAAAAGCACATTCAAAAAAAATAGTAACAATCCAAACTAAAATTAATCTCATCGCCTATTATCTTTGAATTTTTTAAAAATGATTTTTTTGAAAAGAAATAAGTGAATCTCGTTATTAGAGAAAGAAAATGAGGAAATATTTATTTACAAAAACAAAGTAAAGATATTTCAATATAATGATTAAAAAAAGGCCTCTGCACTTGTCATCATTCTCTAAAATTTCATGCTCTTTTCAAGGTATGAAATAACTAACTCATTTCTTACCATGAGCAAATCGTCAATCATGGTGTATGTCTCATAAGCATTATTAAAAGAATCCCAATATCCTGCATAATAATCAATTAAATGCTCTCCTTACTTTAAAAAATACTCGGAAGCTCTCCAAAAATTTGATATGAAACATAACCTTTTTCACCAATGATAAAAGCCCAATTATTCAATTTAGCCCTAAATGGAGTACCCCAACATACGAGGGAATAATAACTATACTCAAAGAATATGGTACCTCTTAATGGACTACCGTTTAAGGTTTTATTATATGGCCGTAACTTCTTCAATTAAGACATCAACATCCATCCCGTAAATGTAAAAATATAAATTCCAATATTTAGCAAAACTCCTCATGCAATATGAACATCATAAATGTAGCTCATCGGATCTCATTGAGTAGGATATCCAAAATCAGCAATTACTTGTAAAACTTTCCTATTCTTCCCAATTTCATACATTCTTGGCTTCTTAATAATTATTGGAAGTAAATAAGTCCACATAGCCTATGTTAAATAGCCAAACTCATTTTGATTATTTCAATGAATTCAATCAGCTCACAAGGATTGATGACTAACGGCTCTTCACATTACTGCTTTTTCCACTTTTATTGCCATATTTTCAAAATGAAAATTAGGAGTTGACGCTATGAAAACGGCATCGATATCCTAGCCATCAAATAACTCTAATAGCCTTTATTAGCTTGACAATTCCGTGGGTGTACGCAAAGCCTTTGGACCTCTTTTATCTCATAAAGCTACTGCTGTTAATTGCCCATTATCGCCCTACAAAAATCATTCAGAAATTGATACGCAATGATTACGTAAACTACAATACCCCATTTTATTTTCTTGTTTATAATCTCTTTAGAAAATAACAGATAATTTACTCAAATTACATTAAATTAGAAATTATATATTGAATGTTGAGTAATATGGTGATAAATTCATTAAAACAGTGCTGCATCCAATTGCCTTTTGGTTTGTCACCCTAGAAAAAAGATTATGAAATTTTTTAACTCCGTTATATTTTCATTCTTAATTGCAACACAAATATTTTCTCAAGCACTTGATCCCAAAATATTTGAATCGATTCATTTTCGGTTCATTGGTCCAGAGGGAAATAGAGCCATTGCAATAGCCGGAGAACCAGGTAATCCCATGATTTCCTATATTGGGGCTGCCTCTGGCGGGTTATGGAAAACGATTGATGGTGGGCTCAGATGGACTCCAATGACTGATTCACTCAACGTTTCCTCAATAGGGTCCATAGCGATTGCTCATTCTGATCCAAATCAGATCTGGATAGGTACTGGTGAAACCTTTTTGATCCGACCTGCACATGCCATGGGAGATGGTCTTTACCATTCGGTTGATGCAGGTAAAAATTGGCAAAACATGGGTCTTGAAAAAACAGGAAGAATTGGTAGAGTAATCGTACATCCAGATCATCCAGAAATTATATATGCTGCAGCACTCGGTCACGTCTATGGCCCGCAAAAAGATCGTGGCGTCTTTAGATCGAAAAATGGTGGTAAAAATTGGGAACACATTCTCTTTGTCGACCAAGGCACTGGTGCTGCTGACCTAGCTATAGATCCTGAAAACCCAAACATTCTTTATGCTGCCATGTGGTCGGTGAATATAAATACTTGGGGTCTCAACAGTGGGGGTGTGGGTGGAGGGATTTACAAAAGTATTGATGGAGGAGATTCTTGGATTGCCTTATCTACTCAAGGATTGCCGGGAGGTAAAAATCGTCCAGTAGGAAAAACAGCTATAGCAGTGTCCCAAAGCAACCCTAATACCATTTATGCCCTTTTTGAGATAGACAGTCCAGAGCTCTGGCGCTCTGACAACAAAGGCATGACCTGGCGGCTAATGAATCAAGATCATACGATGAATGAACGTGCTCCTTATTATACAAGAATAGTGGTAGCACCTGATAATCCGGAGGAAATTTATTTTTTAAGTGTCCGCTTTAGTAAATCTGAAGATGGAGGTAAAACATTAATGAAAAATCCCCCTCGCGGTGGTGGTGATAACCATGACATGTGGATTGATCCTTTACTCCCCGAGAGGATGATGGTGGCCCATGACGGTTGTGCTAGTATCAGTCTCAATAGAGGAGCCTCTTTCCAACGCGTCGTTTTACCCATAGCTCAAATGTATCATGTCTCAACGGATGATCAAATACCTTATTATGTCTATGGAAATAGACAAGATGGTTGGTCATATCGTGGACCAAGCAATAGTCAACAAGGCTATATTCCCGTGGGATTATGGCGTGGAGTTGGTGGTTGCGAGAGTGGATTTGCAAAACCAGACCCATTTAATAACAATATAATTTGGTCGGGCTGTTATGACGGCGGTTTGGAGCGTTATGATCTCACGACAGGATATGCTCGAGAAGTCAGGGTTTGGCCTGAGGCAGGTTATGGGTGGGCACCAGCTGATCTAAAGTACCGATGGCATTGGAATTTTCCTCTCAATTTTTCACCGCACGTCAAACAAAGGGTTTATGTAGGTAGCCAATTTGTACATAAAACCGATGATGGTGGTCAAAGTTGGCAAGTCATCAGTCCTGATTTGACCTTAAACCTAAAGGATCATCAGCAAAACTCCGGCGGGATTGCCGTCGATAATCTTATGACTTTTGACGGTGCAACCCTATTTGCCATAGAAGAGTCTCCCCTTGAAGCTGGCCTGATTTGGACAGGAAGTAATGATGGACAAATTCAGCTTAGTCGCAATGGAGGAAAAACCTGGCAAAATATGACTCAAAATATTCCAGACTTACCTCCATGGGGGACAGTAAGTAGTATTCATCCCTCAAAATATAAAAAAGGGACTGCCTACATCGCTATTGATTTACATCAAATGGGCGACTTCGGCACCTATCTTTATAAAACCTCTGATTATGGTATGCATTGGAAATCAATTGTTGGAGATATCCGTCAATCCGTACACAGCTTTGCACATGTATTGAAAGAAGATCCAAAAAAAGAGGGGATGCTCTATTTAGGAATAGACAATGGGCTCCTGATAAGTATTGATGACGGTAAGCATTGGATGCAACTAAAAAATAATCTGCCCCCTGCCCCCATTTATTGGCTTGAAATTCAAGAAAATTATGACGACTTAATCGTTAGTACCTATGGCCGAGGATATTATATCTTAGATGATCTCTCTGCACTAAGACAATTTAACCCCAATTTAAAGGAATGGCCACAAGTATTTGACCCCCGCACGAGTTACCGACTAAATAATAAAGAAAGTATTAAAACCGATGGTTATAGTTTTAACTCTGGAAGGAACCCTGCTTATGGAACACCCATCAATTATTATCTTCCAGATAACCTCACCGAAAAGGTTTCAATTGAGATCCGAGATAGAAAAAATGAAATCATTCGAACATTAAAAGGATCAAATAAATCTGGAGTAAATCGGATCACATGGGATTTAAGATATGAGCCAACCTATAAACCTCAACTGCGTACCCACCCTCCCGGAAGACCTTGGGTACAGCTAAATGGTGAAGGTTGGAGACCCCTAGTTACGTGGGATTTAGACTTGTTAAGTGGCCAATATGGTCCGAGAGTAGCCCCAGGAAAGTATAAAGCATTAATTTCCATTGATAAGGCCTCCTTTGAAAAAGATTTAGTAGTATTGAAAGACCCTCTGGCAAAGGGTTCCTTAGCAGATGTTGAAGAGCAAGTACAATTTTCATTGGCTTTGCGAGAAGCGATGAATACCGCTGTTACCATGATTAATAAAATTGAATACATCAGGAGTGAGCTATTACTTCTTAAAACTTCGATTAAAAGGATTTCTGAACTCAAACAAATAGATCGATTAATGGGCATTGCAAGTCAAATTGCAGGTTCACTTTACGACATACAACTCACAGGTGCACGAGAAGATGCTTTTCGGTCTCCTATGAAATTGTATGGCCGTCTAAGTGCCCTTGCCAGTGAAATTAACTCCAGTGGAATTGATTTTAAACCCACTGATCAACAAGGAGCTGTTTATGAAATTTTAAACCAAAGGCTTCAAAAGGCCAAAGGAGCGTTTAACGAACTTACCATTAATGAAATTAGAGCATTCAATAAAAAACTTAATGATTTGGATATGCAAATCAATATCGAGAAAAAAATGGAAAAAAGCGATTAATCTTGGACACTAAAATTATTTTACATATCATGGGATCAATTTTATTACATGAACCAACTTAAAATTTATACGCTATCAAAAAAAAAGAAAAAAAAAAGAATTTAACATCGGTTAAGATTACCAATTCAGACTTTGATAATATCAAATCAGCCCAAGATCTTGAAATTTTTTTAAACGCCAAAGGCACTCATTTTAAGATCTCGAATCTGGAGAAGGATTATGACAACGAATTAAAAACCCTCCAAGTGGAATTAGTGAAATTACAGAGTTGGGTAATCAAAAATCAAAAACGGGTCATTGTGATTTTTGAAGGTAGGGATGCCTCAGGCAAGGGTGGTGCAATCAAGCGATTCACAGAACATTTAAATCCAAGAGCCATGCGAGTCATCGCCATGCCCAAACCAACAGAGCTGGAGAAAAAACAATGGTATTTTCAAAAATACACTCAAGAATTACCAGAAGCAGGTGAAATTGTTTTTTTTGACCGTAGCTGGTATAATAGAGCCGTGGTGGAACCTGTCATGAAATTTTGCTCT
Source organism: uncultured Flammeovirgaceae bacterium (assembly GCA_913045135.1). Lineage (GTDB taxonomy): Bacteria > Bacteroidota > Bacteroidia > Cytophagales > Cyclobacteriaceae > UBA4465. Next base: position 45,048 of record CAJWQD010000013.1, read on the forward strand.
ACCTTGGAATATGATCGCTTTATGCGTCAAGTTTCAGAATTTGAACATATGCTTTTTGAAGATGGTATTTCATTAATTAAATTTTGGTATTCAATAACAAAAGAAGAACAACTTAAAAGATTTTCCAAAAGAAAAGACAATCCCTTAAAAAGATGGAAATTCAGCCCCGTAGATGAAATGGGTCAGCAATTATGGGATAAATACACTTATTACAAAGAACAAATGTTTAGCAAAACACATACCTCCTTTAGTCCTTGGATCATAGTAAAAACCAATAATAAAAAAATTGCCCGCCTTGAAAGTATCAGATACCTATTATCCTCGTTTAAATATTATGATAAATTAGAAGCTTCAATAAGAGTATTGCCTGACCCCAACGTCATCATGAGATTTCACCAATCATTCCAGCACATTGACTAGATATGACAAAAACAAATTTCAGTAATGAAGAGTTAAAAGTACTCAACACTAAAAAAGCATTAAAAATAATGCTCAAATCGGGCGATAAGTTCTCACCTGAAAAAACTTTAAAAATACTTAAGTATGAAAAGGAACTTGAAAGCCTACAAAACCATCTCATTGAATTACAAAATTGGATTATCACAAAAAAGCAAAGAGTTTGCGTACTGTTCGAAGGCCGAGACGCCGCAGGTAAAGGTGGTGCAATTAGACGCATCACAAATAATTTAAATCCTCGCTTTTATAGGGTAAACGCCCTTCCCAAACCGAGTAAAAAAGAGATGGGACAATGGTATTTTCAACGTTATATTAGTAAACTTCCCAATCCTTCTGAGATTGTTTTTTTTGATCGAAGTTGGTATAATAGAGCCGTAGTTGAACCCGTCAATGGATTTTGTACAATGCAAGAATATGAACGCTTCTTAAATGAAGTAAATAGTTTTGAAGAAATGCTCATTAATGATGGAATCATTTTAATCAAATTATACATATCTATTAGTAAAGAAGAACAACAATTGAGGTTCAGTGAGATGCAAAATAACCCTTTAAAACGTTGGAAAATAACCCCTGTCGATTTAGAAGCCCAAAATCTTTGGGATCAATACACCGATTATAAAGAACGTATGTTCGAAAAAACGGATACGAAAAAAAATCCCTGGATTATCATCGAAGCCAATAGAAAAGCTATGGCACGGACTCAAATAATCAAAACAATATTGAGTAAAATACCTTATCAAGCCCAATGAGGTTAACAAACATTTTAGAGTGATGCTTGGAAGACTATTATATCCCAAATCGGCTCGTAGCATCAAATACGTTGTATCCTTAGAACAAACTATAAAGAATATATCAGATGTTGAGATGATTTATAAAGACATCGGAAGAGAAACTTTGATAAGTCTATTAACACATTTTTGTCAAGGCCAAGTTGTCAACAAACCTTTGGAAGATACGAAAAAACTAAAACAATTAGGATTTGAATTTAATTCTTATCTTAAACTACTGCCGAAACTTAAGCATTACATACCAGATCAATCACAAATCCTTCGTCAAAAATGGTTAAACTTAAAGTTTTCAAAATGAACCCATTTGCACTGGAACTGATAAAAACGTCCTGTTATTATTTCAAAGAAAATAATCTGAAAGTGGTTAAATGCTTGGATAATTTAAATGAATCTGATGTGTGGCATCGTCCCAATGAAGCCTCAAATGCCATTGGAAATCAAGCGTTACACCTCTGTGGCAATATCCATCAATATGTCATTTCCTCATTGGGAAATCAAAAAGAAATGGGTATTCTAAAAAAGAATTAATCACTTTAATCAATCAAAAGATAAATGACGCGGTGAAAGTCATTACCGAACTTGATGAAAAGGACCTACTCAAGATTTATTTAGTACAAACATATTCATTTAGTGGGATTCAGATATTAATCCATGCTACCGAACATTTTTCTTACCATACTGGTCAAATTGTCTTTTGGATAAAATATCTTATAAACAAAGATTTAGGATTTTATGCAAACCAGCATCTAAATGGAAAAGCTAGTTGAAATTTATAAAAATCAATGTCTTGCGGAATGGGTCAACTACTAATAACCTTCAAAGAGGAATGAAAACCCCTTCATTTATAAACAGACAAATTCAATGAGGAGATCTTAAAAACTTTGTTTACTCAATTTTTTAAGAAAATGTTTTTTCTCACCCCGATGCGCTTTAAATTAGAAATCTATTGATTCTATTATTTTAATAAGACTATGATTACCTGGAACAACATTATAAAATTTACTACAGAAGGAAATCCTGAGCCGAAACGAAGAGTAGAAAAATCTGATCGTGAATGGCAAGATTTGTTAACGACTGAACAATATAAAATAACCCGACTTAAAGGTACGGAACCTGCGGGCACTGGTGCCCTATGTTATGCCCATGAAGCAGGCATATATAGTTGCTTATGCTGTGGTAATGAATTGTTCAACTCCACCATAAAATTTGAATCAGGATCGGGATGGCCCAGCTTTACCCAACCTATTCATCTTGCTTCCGTGAAATATTTAAAAGATAACTCTTTTGGCATGATTCGTGTAGAAGTTATATGTAATGTTTGTGATAGCCACTTAGGTCATGTTTTCCCTGATGGACCTAGGCCAAGTGGCTTACGGTATTGTATTAATTCTGAGTCGATAAGGTTAAATAAAAATTGATATGAGTGTGGAGATAATAACTATTGGTGGAGGCTGCTTTTGGTGTATTGAGGCGGTAATGCAGCGTGTCAAAGGTGTTACCAAGGTTGAATCTGGATACAGCGGAGGATCGGTCCCAGGTCACCCCACCTATAGAGAAGTGTGTTCTGGGCTTACAGGACATGCAGAGGTTGTAAGAGTCACCTTCGAAAATGAAAAAATCTCATTACACGATCTACTAACCATATTTATGACCTTACATGACCCTACCCAATTAAATGGACAAGGAGCTGACTTAGGCACACAGTATAGATCGGTGATCTATTATCAATCTGATGCACAACGCGATACCACTAGAGACCTCTTTTTTGAATTAAAGGATTATTTCGATGCACCCATCGTTACAGAACTATCCCCTGTTGCTTCCTTCTATTTGGCCGAATCAGAACACCATAACTACTACAATCAAAATAGCCAAGCGGGTTATTGCAGATCCGTCATTCAACCTAAGTTAACTAAACTCCGTAGTAAGTATGTTGATAAGTTCGTGGAATGAATAAAGTTGTTATTTTAATCACTTTGGGTATTCTAATTTCCAGATCCCTTGAGGCCCAGATAATAACGGTTAAAGACATAGCTAATAACTTTCCAATTACTAATGTATCTATTGAGAGTGCAATTTCATTAGCCATAAAAACGGACACTGCCGGAAAAGCCAACATAAGTGCATTTAAACAAGAGGATGAAATTTGGTTCATTCATCCCAATTTTATGGTTCGCCGATTTAGTTATGCAGAATTGGTAAAGATGAACTTTGTTGTAACCCTTGCTGAAAATTCTTATTCGCTCAATGAAATTGTCGTTTCAGCTAATAAGTTCAATGAAAAGCTGAGTGAGGTCGGACAATCCATACGAGTAATAAATGCAAAAGAAATTTCTTTTTTGAACCAACAAACAACACCAGATCTATTACAAAGCTCAGGAAATATATTTGTACAAAAAAGTCAAATGGGTGGTGGCAGTCCTGTCATCAGAGGGTTTGAAACTAATAAAGTTTTAATGGTAGTAGATGGAGTACGAATGAACAATGCAATCTACAGAGGGGGGCACCTGCAAAATTCATTGACCATAGACAATAATACCCTCAAAAGGCTAGAAATTATTTTGGGGCCCGGGTCAGTAATCTACGGAAGTGATGCATTGGGTGGAGTTATGCACTTTTACAGCAAAAATCCCAAGTTATCGGATAACAAAACTTTAGAGACCCTAACTAATGTCCTTACCCGATATTCAAGTACTAATAATGAAAAAACTGTTCATTTAGATTTCAACTTTGGAATGAATAAATTTGCTGGACTCAGCAGTATTTCTTTCTCCGATTTTGGCGATTTAAGACAAGGGTCACGTCGAAATCCACTATACCCTGATTTCGGGAAAAGATTCTTTTACGTAGAGAGAATAAACGACATAGATGTCCGGTTACAAAACTCAAATCCAAATATTCAAAGACAATCAGGCTACATACAATATGATTTCTTACAAAAATTTCTGTACCAACAAAATAATGTAGTCAATCATATCCTGAACTTTCAGTATTCTACCTCTTCAGATATTCCAAGATATGACCGGTTGACACAAACTATAGATGATACACCACAATATGCCGAATGGTTTTACGGCCCACAAGAAAGATTCTTCAGCTCCTACCAATTAGACCTCACCCAAAATCGAAAATGGTTTGATAAATCTAAAATTATCTTAGGATATCAGTTTATCAAAGAAAGTCGACACACCCGGACGTTCAATGAACCTTTTTTAAAAAATAGAAATGAACAACTTAATATTTATACTCTCAACGCTGACTTCGAAAAAAAGAAATTGAAAAATACATTTAGATATGGATTTGACTTTTGGTATAACAAAGTACGTTCTACCGCCAATAGAAAAAATATTTTCAGCCTTGACAAGACAGCTTTAGACACTCGCTATCCAGATGGAGGTTCAACAATGAAGAGCTACGCTTTTTATTTTACCCACTCCTACAAATTAAATGATCAATGGATCTTGAATGAGGGATTACGTATAAACTACATTGGACTAGAAGCTAATTTCGATGATAAAACTTTTTTTCCTTTTGACTATGATCAAGTAAGGCAAGCTAATACTGCCCTTAACGGAAGTTTAAACTTAATATATAATTCAAAAAATAATTGGCGGGTCTTGATTGCTGGCTCTTCTGGTTTTAGGGCCCCTAATATTGATGATCTAAGTAAAGTATTTGATTCTTCTCCAGGTAACGTCGTGGTTCCCAATCCTGACTTGTCCCCAGAATACACCTATAATATAGAGATAGGAATTTCGAAAAAATGGTTTAACAAAATCCATTTGGGCTTAAATACGTATTACACCTGGTATAAAGATGCCATTACCCTACAAAAAGTGACTACTGAAGACGATATGAATAGTGTTACCCTTGCCGAGTCAAGCGAATCTCTAGTCCTTTATGATGAGACCCTGAGTGAGGCATATCATAATGCCAATGTCAAAAAAGCCTTTATTTATGGATTTAGTGGATTGTTAAATATTGACCTTTCCCATCAATTGAAATTTAGTAATTCCATGACCTATACATATGGTCAGATAGTCAATGATACAGGACAATCTCCTTTGGATCATGTCTCACCCCTATTCGGACGATTCAGTATTGATTTAAAAATCAAAAAGTTCAAAAGCTCCTTTTTTATAGTCTTTAATGGTGATAAAAAATCTAAAGATTATAACCTTTCGGGTGAGGATAATGAGTTATTTTCAGTAGATCCAATCAATGGATTTATGCCTAATTGGATGACTTTGAATTTAAATACTTCCTATACATTAGATAAGAAAATACAAATTCAGTTGAGCTTTAACAATATCCTCGATAAAAATTACCGCCAATTTGCTTCCAACATCAGTGCAGGAGGCCGGAATATTTCTTTAACTCTTCGAGGTTCCTTTTGAATCATAAAAAAAGGTATTTT